>NZ_JAQMUA010000143.1:0-13405 GCF_028330895.1 Kamptonema animale CS-326
CCCCCCATCGGCGTTATGAATTAGGCTTTGATAGTCCTGTACAGAGGAGTCTACAAAAATTATTTGGTTGTTCATTGACTTAAGGTTAGATAATTTTTTTATGGAGCTTGACAAAAATCTGTGGTTCTTGGAGTGAAGGGTATCCGAATTGCCTGTAACTTATGAATAAGGATTAAATATATCTTAAGTCTATCCACAGATAGATGTCAATAGGAAATAGATTTATTCTGTTTCAGTAAACTTATTGTCAAATGTAAGACAATCTTCAAGAAATCTTCACACAAACTTAGTAATTTTTATGGTTGAATGCAATTTTTGGCTAAACTACAGGAAAATTACCAGGGCTTACGCACCCAACCAAAGAAACCGGGTTTTTTTACGAAAATACTTGGTTGTGACCCAAAGATTCTCTAAAAAACCCGGTTTCTGGAGCCATGAGCGTAAGTCCTAATTATGTCCTAATTATGTGAGTTTGATGGAGTGCGATCGCTATTTGCACAGCCGACCATTGATCCAACTTCATCGAACTAAGTAGAAGGAAGAAGGATTTAGTTATCTAGGAGAGAAGGAAGACTGTTTATACAGTCAGCTTTTTAGCCATCCCGATCTTATGTTTAATTAGGTGGATTTACTTAACGTCAAGTAGATATTAGGATGAGCAAAAAAAATTAATAAAAAACGGGGAACAACTCTTGATCTTCCCCGTTACTCATTGATAATTAGCTAAGCGTGTAATACTAAGTCAAAGACTCTAAATAGTCCCGTACTCGGTTGCGGCGCTTGGGCTGACGCAACTTTTGCAGAGCTTTAGCTTCAATTTGGCGGACTCGTTCGCGCGACAAGTCAAGAGCTCGACCAATTTCTGCCAGAGAGTAGGGATGTCCATCTCCCAAACCAAACCGCATTAAGATCACATCTCGTTCCCGACTGGTTAAATCGGCCAGAAGTTGCTGCAAGTCGCGGTGTAAAGCCTCCCGCATCAGCAGTTCTTCTGGAGAAACGCTATCGGCATCGTCAAGCAAATCTCCTAACTCAGTATCCTTCTCATTGCCTACTTTAGTTTCCAGAGAAACAGAACGTGGAACTCTGAGTAATACTTCTCGCACTTGAGGTGCAGTCATGCCCAACTCAGCGGCGATATCTTCAATACTTGCCGTCCGGCCTTTTTCTTGAGAGATTTTACGTTGGGCTTTCTTGATTTTGTTAAGCTTTTCTGTGATGTGGACGGGGAGGCGAATAGTGCGGCTTTGGGTTGCGATCGCCCGCGTAATTCCTTGACGAATCCACCAGTAGGCATAGGTGCTGAAGCGATAGCCCCGTGTTGGATCGAACTTTTCAACTGCCCTCTCCAGGCCCAAAGTACCTTCTTGGATTAAATCTAAAAGTTCCAAGCCCCGATTTTGATACTTTTTCGCAACTGATACCACCAGTCGCAAGTTAGCCTGGATCATGTGATCCTTGGCTTGGATGCCTTCAGTAATCATTTGATCTAAAGCTTCTAGCGTCAGACTGGCCAACTCAGCCCAGCGGCGCTTACCTTCAGCCATGATCCGCTTCAATTCGGATACCTCAGCGACACCTGCTAATGCAGCCCAGCGTTCTAGGGAGGGGCGGTGGCCCAACTGAGCAGCCAAGCGATCGCGTGCCTCAATTAACTCAACATAGCGACGAATTAGCCCTTCTTCCTGCTCTGCTGCGGTATTTCGGAACTCTAGCAACTTGATGTAGCGTTGGACTTTTTGGGCTTCAGAGACTTCTTCATCTCGACCTAATAAACGAACCCGACCGATTTCTTGAAGGTACAAGCGCACTAAATCAGTAGTGCGGCGGCTGGCAGTGTTGTTGAATTTAGCTGTGTCTCCATCCAAGACCTCTATCTCATCTTCTTGGAGGTCTTCCACGGCTTGTTCGGCATCGCCCTCCACTACGTCGGGTTGCAAAGAATGCCCTTGCAGTTGCTCGTCGTATTCGGCTTCAGCGTAAAAAGAGGTGGGTGGCATAGTGATTCTCTCAGTTGCTCCGGGTAACAAGATGCTGCGCTTAGCGGCGGTTTGTTTAATATGATGCCCCCTGTCTTGAGACGAAGCATCACCGCTATTAGTTCCGTTTCCCGCTTTGCGGACATCTGTGCTGCGATCTGTTAGGTTTTAGGCCCGGGCAATGTTTGAGAACATTAGCGGAAGTAGCCAGCGACTTTAGCATTGAACAGCCAGGTTGTCTGTAAAGAGGGTTATGCTTCTCTATTTGCTAGCTAGTATAGGGAAAATATCAGCTACTAGAGGGTGACTTTCGTCAGAGGCTAAGATAATCTTCATCACCATTGATGTTGGTTCCCGATCACTTCCTCAAATCCACCTAAATCTTTACAAAACTTTATTAATTGCCCACATTGGATACGTAAGTCTCAATTCAAGTTTTTAATTTTCAATTTTTAATTTTTAATTTTTAATTTTCTGGCGGGGATAAAGCTGCATCAAAGCTCTAACTTGCTCAGCATGATAAGAACTGCGGGTGAGAGGAGAAGCCACAACTTGCAAAAATCCCAAGGACTCGCCAAACTCCCTCCAAGCGGCAAACTGTTCTGGCGGTACAAAAGTTTCGACATTTAAGTGCTTTTGGGTGGGTTGCAGATATTGCCCGATAGTTAAAATATCGCAATCAACCGATCGCAAGTCCTGCATCGTTTCCCGAACTTCCGCGTCAGTTTCCCCCAATCCCACCATCATGCCCGATTTAGTGTAAACCCAAGGCGCGATCGCTCGGCTGCGCTTCAATAATTCCATTGTCCGCTCATATTTCCCTTGGGGACGCACTCGGCGGTAAAGTCGCTTAACGGTTTCTGTATTATGGTTGAGCACATCTGGTTGTGCTTCCAGAATAGCTTCTAAAGCTTGCCAATTGGCGCACAAGTCCGGGATTAAGACTTCTATTGTAGTTTGCGGCATCACATTTCGCACTGCTTGAATGCACTGCCTAAACTGCGATGCACCACCGTCTGGTAAGTCATCCCGGTTGACGGAGGTAATCACAACGTGGTTGAGTTTGAGCCGCAATACCGCCTCTGCCAGCCTTTCTGGTTCAGTTATATCAAGCGGTTTGGGCTTTTTCTCGAAGTCGATGTCGCAATATGGACAGGCGCGGGTACAGGCGGGGCCCATAATTAGAAAAGTAGCCGTGCCAGAGTTGAAGCACTCGCCGATGTTGGGACAGGATGCTTCTTCGCAAACGGTATTGAGGGCTAAATCCCGCAGAATTTCTTTAACATTGCCGACTCGTTCCCACTGGGGGGCTTTGACTCGCAACCACTCTGGCTTAACTGTCACGACTGCCTCTATGTGCTGAAGTGTTAGAAATTATTATAATACAAAGGATGGGGTTTGGCATCTGAGTTTACTGGTCTAGTTGTAGGTGCGGTTAGTCCTAAGATTTTGAGCGTGATGGGTTGGCCTGTGGCGATCGCGCGTGCTAGAATTTCTAGATAACTCAATTCGGGATGTAGCGCAGCTTGGTAGCGCACCTCGTTCGGGACGAGGGGGTCGCAGGTTCAAATCCTGTCATCCCGATTTTTTATAATAATATAGCCCTGGCATTCTTTGCGATCTTTGTTTAACCTATAAAGTATGCCGCGAAGTAGTAAAAACCTATGAAACTCAAAGTCATAATTCACGAAGCAGAAGAAGGAGGATTTTGGGCAGAAGTTCCTGCTATTCCTGGTTGTGCTACTCAGGGAGAAACCTTTGAGGAATTACTTCAAAACCTTTATGAAGCTATAGAAGGATGTTTATCAGTCGATTGAAAAGGGCTGGTTTTTTAGAAAGTATGACAACTGAAAGTAGCGATGCCGAACAGTCAAATTTTGAGGATACTGATAAATCCAATGAAGATACTGCAAAGGATTAGAATTGCTGTGAGTGGCGATCGCACTCCCTTGCTAACTGAATATTAAACCGCTTTAGCTACCACCAGCGGAATCTCAATTATAAACTCCGCTCCTTCTCCTGGTGTAGAAACACACTTCAACTTTCCCCCGTGTTTTTTAGTGACAATACTATGGGAAATTGATAACCCCAAACCTGTACCCTGGCCGACAGACTTCGTAGTAAAGAAAGGGTCAAACAAACGCGGCTGCAATGCCAAAGGTATACCTGGGCCGTTATCCGCAATCCGAATTAATAGTGTATTAATATTACTAACTTGCGTACTTATCCTAATTGTAGGCTGCCTAAAATTTTCCTTCGTAATTTTCCTTGAATAGCCTTCTTCCAAAGCATCAATAGCATTAATCATAATGTACATTAACACCTGATTTAGTTGTCCAGCGTAGCACTCCACCAGTGGCAGTTGACCGTATTCTTTAATCACCTGAATCTCAGGGCGAAACCCGTGCATTTTTAGGCGACTTCCCAAAATCATCAAAATATTATCAATACTTTCATGAAGGTCAATCGCTTTGATGTCGGCTTCATCAAGACGGGCAAAGTTCCGCAAAGAATAGACAATGTTGCGAATTCGCTCCGCTCCTGCTTGCATAGAAACTAGCAGTCTAGGCAAGTCTTCCTTGATAAAATTTAAGTCAATATCTTCTATTGCCTCCTCAATTTCTGAGGTAGGATGGGGATAGCTTTGCTGATAAACTTCCATCAACGTGAGGACATCAAAAAAATATTTAGAGGCGTGGGGTAAATTACCGTAAATGAAACTCACAGGATTATTGATTTCATGGGCAATACCAGCAACTAAACTGCCCAGCGAAGACATTCTTCCGGTTTCAACCAGTTGAGTTTGAGTTTGTTTAAGTTCGTCCAAAGCTTCCTCTAATTGCTGTGCTTTTTGTGTCAACTGTTCAGAAGTAAGCTCCAATTCTTTATTTGCCTTGAGCAGGTGTTCTTGAGCTTTTGTCCTTTCAATACGAACTCCCAAAATGCGGCAAGCAGCTAGGATTAAATCTTGTTGGGGGCTGTTTTTAATGGGCGGGAAATTGTGCGAATTTAAAGTCAGCACGCCTATAACATTACCATCTGTAGCCGAAATCGGAAAAATACCGATCCTGTTAATTTCGGGTTGACCAAATGTCGCGACAGAATTTGGATTACTGGCATAATCTTTGACAAATATGGGTTCGCCAGTTTTTACTACTTGCCACAGCATTCCTTCGCTATTAAGGAGGTCATGGTTTATTTCTTGCTCTATTTCTTGGGGTTGGCGGTAGGCGGCGGCCAATTCAGCAGACAGATCGTTACCCACAGGACAAGCATGAGAACTTTCATCAATGCTGTTAATTACTTTGACATCTCCATAAGTAGAGTTTGTAGTTTCAACGAGGTGTTGGATCGCAAATTCAGCAATCTCATTTAAGTTAGTAGAAGTTTGTAAGCGTTCAGTCAAACCTAGTAAAAAAGAAAGACGTTCAACTTCAGATTCTAATTGGTAGTGACTGGTTACATCTACTAGCAAACCATTCCAGAAAATATTTCCGTTTGCTTGGCGGGAAGGTTGAGCATCCCACTGAATCCATTTAGTCTGTCCTGAAGATAAGATAAACCGCCCCGCCCATTTCCATGATTGCAAATTACAGGCGGCAATCGCTATAGAATTGTGAAAATCATCTATGTCTTCTGGATGAATCATCGCCAGCAGAGCTTCTGTGTCTAATTCCATCTCCCAAGCATCCAGCTCAAAAAATTCGCCAAAACTAGGAGTTAAGAATAAGAAACTTAGCGAACCGTCTTGACGGAGTAAGAATTGATACATCAATCCCGCCATACTTGACAACTGCCACTGAGATTTAGTACGGAAATGATACATAGATCCTGGTTGTTCGTAGCATTCACTGTGGGAGTGTTGCGTAGGCGTTCCCTGTCGTTGGCATTGCTCAGTATATGAAGACGTTTGACCCAGGAAGGCTGATAGTGTCATAAATTTACAAGGCTACCTGACTTGGAAGATTTTGCTTGCTGGAACAAGAAGGTAAGCTAAAAGTAAATTGAAAACAGATTTTATACAGTCATAAAAAAATTAAGACTATATAAGCAGTTAACACTGCTGAGTATAAAATAGTACAATTATACTAACTATTTTTAAGTTTTACTCATATTTAATAATTGTTAACTCTATCCATAGGTGGAAACTCAGAATGTTGAGTTCGTTTAAAAAATGACAATGTAAAGCAGCGTCGATTCAGATTTTAACTGTTAAAAAAAAATAAATTATCGCTCGGTTAAGTCATTTTAATGATACTAGGAATTCCAACTCTCATAAACCAATGCTATACTTATGTAGAGAAATGAGCTACAATTTTAATGTGTTTAAAATTCTACCTGACGAGAGATTTTAACACCAACCCTGAGTTTAGAGGAAGTTCTCATGTATCAAAGTGGCGAAGTTTTTGGCTCCTGCACTCGCTGTGAAACCCTGCCGAGCAAAATTGAAGGCAGCGGCGGATTATACTTGTGGTTTCCTGTAGGGCATACACTAAACAAGGTTTTTTCTGTTTTGCAAAAAGCTGGACTTAAATCCCAATTTCTCGAACATGAAAAATGTTTGTACATATTCCTAGAAAAAGAGCGAGTGGAAACTTTGAGTTCCCTAGTGTCAGCTAAACTTACGCCTAAAGAATTAAAAGAAACGCAAGTTTTGTGGATAGCCGGAGATACTAAACCAGAATTTAGCGATTTTTCCCGAATGACTTCACTGCATAACTTCACTAGCCTCAAACAGTCGGAATGGCTGCTGGATTTGTTAGCGGCGGAGAGAATTACCAGTCATTTTCAGCCGATTGTTTATACTTCGGATACTTCTAAAATTTTTGCACAAGAGGCATTACTCAGAGGTTTTGACAAGGAGGGAAATTTAATTTTTCCTGGTCGCATTTTCTCTCAGGCGGAGTCCGCAGGTATGGTTTTTCAACTAGACGCTTTAGCTAGGACTTGTGCGATTCGGGAAGCAAGCCAACATGGAATTAAAGAGTTAATTTTTATCAATTTCTCTCCTACTTCTGTCTACGATCCAACTACGTGCCTGCGAATGACTGTGCGTGCCATTGATGAAGCCGGGATTCCTCACGATAACATTGTTTTTGAAGTAGCAGAATCGGAACAGCCACCGGATCTTGCTCACTTGATTAAGATTCTAAAATTTTATCAAGAAGCAGGGTTTTTAATTGCACTTGATGATTTTGGGGCTGGATATTCTAACTTGAATTTAATTCATCAGTTACGCCCGGATTTTGTGAAGTTGGATATGGACTTGATTCGCAACGTACATCAAGATTCTTACAAAGCTCTAATTACTGAAAAACTATTGGAAATTGCGAATCATTTGAATATTAGAACTGTGGCAGAAGGGGTGGAATCTTTAGAGGAATTGCAGTGGGTGGGGGAAAGAGGGGCAACTTTTGTTCAAGGTTATTTAATTGCGAAACCAACTGCTCCACCTGTGACAACTACGCCCTACTTTGAGATTAAATCTCTGTCTGTAGTGGATTAGGTTGCGCTGCTCAAATTCTCTCTGCATCCGCCCCTTCGGACTTTGAAATTCAAGGAAAATCAATCAAGGGAGGTGATATTAAACTCCTATGTACCTCCGTATATAGCTTTCTAGAGATTCCATTTTCATGTTGAAAATAAACTCTAAACTTTCGATTTCTGCGGGTGTGCAGAAAAATTCGTTAGCCAGCAATACTCGCAAAGTGCTTAAGCTTTTTTGAGCTTGGGGATTTAATAAACCCACTGCTCCCCGCAGACCATCGAACACAAATAGAGGTGGGTTAATTACTACAGGTTCGCGATTGAAAAGCCGTCCGAAAATGCGAGCAATGTCTTCTCGTGTGAGAATATCAGGCCCTCCTACTGGCAAGATTTGGTTGCGAGCTTCGGGAATATTTACGGAGTCTACGGCAATTTTTGCTAAGTCGTCAGTGCTGACAATTGATGTGCGATTTTTGGGGTCGCCTATCAATAAATAAACTCCCGTTTGCCGAAATTGTTCCGCTAGGGGGATTAAATTTGAAGAAAAACCAGCAGGTCGCAAAATTGTGTAATTTAATCCACTAGCTTGCAGATATTTTTCTACTTCACGCTTGGCTTTAAATACTGTCGAGTCTTCGTATCCTCGGTCTACTCCGAGTACGGAAATGAAGACAAAGTGTTCAACACCAGCATCTTTGGCGCGGTCAATTAATTCAATGTTAGCACGGTAATGTATTGCTTGAGCATCGCTACCTGCACCATGCGTGCTAATGACGTATTTAACGTTTTGACAAGCTTTTTGAATGTCTTTGTCTTGCTTGAGGTCGCCGATGAAAATTTCAGCGCCTCGGTTTTCTAGTTCTGAGTAGCGAGATGTGAGGCGAACAAATGCTCGCGTTGCTATTTCTCTTTCTCTCAGCAGCCGTACAATTCGGCGGCCTAGTCCGCCTGTTGCTCCAGTAATTAGAAACATGATAATTAGTTGTGAGTTGTCAGCGGTTACAAATCTTTATAACTCATATTTCAAATTTCGACAATGACGGGCGCATGGTCGCTGGGTTTGGTTAATTGTCTAGGGGTTTTATCAATTGTGCAGCTTTTGGCGCGATCGCACAGACTCAAACTGAGATAATGATGGTCAATCCGCCATCCCCTATTTTGACGGAAACCACCAGTGCGATAGTCCCACCAGCTAAAATGGCCGCCTTCATCGGTAAATATACGAAAAGCGTCGCTGAAGCCTAATGCGACGATTTCCTGTAAGGCTTGGCGTTCTGCTGGTGAAGCCATGATTTGATTCTTAAAGGCTTTGGGGTTGTGAATATCGCGATCGTCAGGAGCAATATTAAAATCGCCACAAACACATAAATTAGGAGATTTGTCAATAATGATTTTGAGATATTCTTGTAGTAGTTTCAGCCAATTAAGTTTGTAGTTATATTTATCGCTACCAACTTCTGAACCGTTGGGAATATATAGATTAACAATCCGAATATCGGCAATGATACCTGTAATTAAGCGTTTTTGCTCGTCAAATTCCCCTACAATATCAGTGCCAAGTATGGGTGCAAATCCAGTGCTAATATCTGTCATTGGTAAGCGGCTGAAAATAGCGACACCATTGTAGGATTTTTGACCAGAAATGTAGAGGTTATAGCCGATGTCGAGAAATGGCTGTAGCGGAAAATCTTTGTCTATAACTTTTGTTTCTTGTAGGCAAAGAACATCTACGGGATTTGTTTGCAACCACTCTAAAACCTGTTCGAGGCGGCTACGAATTGAATTAACATTCCAAGTGGCGATTTTCATTTGGTAATTGGTAATTGGTAATTGGGATACACAGATTTTACAGATTCCTCTGATTTCACAGACTAAATAATCATGACTCTAACTAATTTGTGTAATCCGTGTAATCGGTAAAATCCGTGTTCGTAATTGGTAATTGGTAACAGTTAACAGTTAACAGTTAACAGTTAACAGTTATACAGGTTTCGCCTCAATCACACTTACTGGCCCTTTTGTTTCTATCATATTAGTAACTTTAAATCCGGCGGAGGAAACTAAATTATCAAATTCATCCTTTGTTCGCATAAAAGTACCACCGATTACAAACAAAGTTAGACTACCCATACCAATAAATGGCGACATTTTGCCTTCAGGCAACATAAAATCAACAATCATCAGCCTATCTTTAGCTGTCATAGCTTGATAGCAGTTTTTAAGAATTGTAATAGCATGACTATCGTCCCAATTGAGGAGAACACGAGAGAGTAAGTAAAGATCGCCACCAGAGGGAACCGCATCAAAAAAGCTACCTCCAACTATTTGACACCTATCTGCAACTCCCGCCACTTCCAAAACCGGATTTGCATCGACAACAACATCTTCGCGATCGAACAAGATAGCTTGCATCTTCGGATTCGCCTTCATAATAATAGCCGTTAGCGTTCCAATCCCTCCTCCCACATCCACAAGTTTCTTAACTTCTGAAAAATCATAAGCTTCAATCACTGGAAGTAACCACTCTCTTGTCGTCTCCTTCATCCACTCATTGAAATTTACTGCCGCCTCAGAATTCTGCTGCAAATAGCTATAAAAACTCATCTTAAAAGTATGTTCAAAAGCTGTTTCTCCAGTCTTTATACCGTATAGTAAATTACCCCATCCTTGATATAGTTCATCACCCATTGCCATCACCGTACCTCGTAAAGAATCAGAAGTACCAGTCAACAGATGTTTTCCCAAAGAATTTAATCGAAATTTGTTATTCTCTTCCAGAGAAAACACACCAACACTTACTAGCATACGCATCAGGTGATAAATACCCTGAGAATTTACACCAGCAGCTTTCGCAAGTTCATCAGCAGTCTTAGAACCGTCCCTCAGAATATCTGCAATTTCCAGTTTAGCCGCTACAAAAAGAGCCTGGGAGATTTTAAACCCATACATCATTTCTAGTAGCAATGAGGATGAGTTTTCGTTTTCAGGTTGGGCATTCTCTGTATATAAAGTCATGGGATATCCTTTTTGTTAAGACTTGTTTGACCTTTTTAGTACTTATTACTTGTTGTAGTGCATTGTCTTTATAATGTCAATAACTAAACTAACCTAAAAAAATAGAATACCCCGATCCCTGACTTCTTTAAGAAGTCAGGGATATAATAAATCCTTAAGAGATTCCCAAAGATTGAATGAATAATTTACTGTAGGGTGCGGATTGTTGTACCGTCGCTAGGGAACCAAACAACTCTTTTCCCCCGAAGATAACTAATGTCTTCTGTTTAGAGTAAGGTTCTTGACTCGGCAGTTGTGAGTGAACGGACAGAATGCTATCTGAATCAAAACGATAGAAACAGTCCAGGTCGGCACAAAGCCCTTCTTCAATATCCTTGATATTAGGGTAAAGTTCTTGATAAGGACGTGGCTCGTGACCGATTAAAATCAGTTCATCTGATATTTCCATTTTGTCAAGATCGATTAGGTACATTCTTCCTCGATCGGTGTCAATTAGAACGCGATTATCTGATAAGTAGCACATAGAATACCTAAACCAATCATCCGAATCATGACAAGGGCATTCACATATTCCAAGTAGATTGCAGTCAGGAAAAGTGAATCGGCTAATTTGTCGATCGTAATTATTTATAACTACAAATTCGCCACCAGCAGGATGAAATTCTGGAGGCCCTGTTTCATCGGGACAGGGAACCTTCACGGCGTGAATTTTCATACCATCATCATAAAGCCAGTATATCTGCTGTCCGTGCTGACCGGCAGCAGCATAAAGAGCTAAAATTTGATTTTCTGGGTGTGGGTGAAACGAGAAAGAACTGCCACAGCCCATAGGGTCTTTGAGCAAAAGTTTTCGCTGAATTTGCCATGAATTGGGATCGCGGATTTGAATTTCGACTTCCTTGAATTCAATTAATTTCATACACCAAAAACGCAAGCCGTCTGCATCAAACCAGCAGTCCTGAAATCCATTCTTGTTCTGCAAATGTGAATACTTAACAGGAGGGTTAGGTAGCTGTTCTTCAAAAACTAGCTGGTTTTCTGCTGTCACAATTGCTAGATGATTGCCATTTGCCATAATTGCTGCCAGCATATCGCCTTTGGGACTGATGGCTAAACAGTTAATTTCGTCAGGAAGTTGGTATTCGTATTTTGGCGACAAGTTGCGATCGACTAAAGTGACTTTTTGGCGATCGCCACTTACAATCGTCGCCCACTCGGAATTAATGGGTTGATTTATGTATGAGAACGACCAGTCAATTTGTTTTTCATATTTTGGTAAAAGAAGCATAAAAATATTTAGATATGCTATGTAGATAGGCTCTATTTTAACTGAAATCTTCCACCAACTTTAATAAGCATTTGATGGGCGGGTTCTTCAGCCCACCCCACAAGAAAACCCATTCTTTATGGAACAGGTCGGAAAGCCTGTTCTTTGAAAATTGCACAAGATTTCAGGATTTTATAAATTCGTAGTCTTTCTCGCTGTTTTATGCACAGGAATAGCAATCGCCTGCGGTTTCTTCTTCGCTGCGAACAACCCAAAAAAGTCGTGCAGCAAAATATAAAAACAGGGAATAATAAACAGAGTCAATACCGTTGCCAGAGACAAACCAGAAAACACCACCACCCCTAGCGGTTGCAGAAACTCCGAACCATCGCCAATCCCCAAAGCTAAAGGAAATAAACCTAAAACTGTGGTAATTGTTGTCATCATAATCGGGCGTAAACGTTGAGGTGCCGCCCTGACAATTGCTGTTTTTCGGTCAACTCCTTCTTCTTCCCGAATTTGGTTTGCCAATTCCACCATCAGAATAGCATTATTAACCACAATTCCCACCAATAAAATCGCACCGACAATTACCGTCGCCCCAATCGCAGTTTTAGTTACATAAAGCCCTAAAATCCCCCCAGCCAAAGACAGCGGTACTGTTAACATAATCACCAGTGGGTCAACTAGAGAATTGTACTGTACGGCCATCACTACAAATACTAAAAAAGCCGCTAACCCACCCAATATTTTTAGGGAAGATTGCAATTCCTGATTAGTTTCAGCCGCCGAACTCGGTACAACTTGTACTCCTGACGGTAACTTCAATTCACTTACCACTGCATCTACTTGCTGTAAAGCTTCACCTAAACTTGCACCCTTATTCAAATTACCAACAATTAAGAACACTTGGCGCTGATTCAGGCGTTGAACTTCCCCAGGGGCTTTACCTAGATTGATAGTCGCCACATCACTCAATCTAATTACGTTATTATTGCTGCCAAATAAGGGAATATAACTTAGTTCCGAGACTGATTTGACTGAGTTGCGATCGAATTGTACCCGCACATCTATTAACCGATTTCCCCGCTGTAACTGAGTTGGAACTGCACCTTGAATTGCTGTCTGAATTGACTCTCCAATTTCTCTAGCACTAAATCCGTAAGTTGCCAATCTTTCCCAGTCAGGGCGGATTTGTACCTCCGGTTGTTGGGGATCGCCATCGGGTCTAAACCTGACTAATTTAACCTTTTCCTCAAAGGTTTTTAATATTTGCCGCCCTGTTTGTTGCAATATTTCTGGATTTTCACCTTGAAGAATTAAGTCAACTTCACCACCCCGCACGGGAGAATTAGTCAGAATTAAACCGCGCACGTTTTCTGGTGCTAAACGTAGGCGAGTATCAACTAATTTCAGTTTATTTAATTCCTGAGTCATGCGCTCAACAAAATCGGCGACATTGGTTCCTGGCTTCAGTGTAATTGTACTGCTTCCTCTCAATAAATTTTCACTTGTACTGTTACCAAAAAGTAGTCCTCCCGCCGTCGTTAAAGTATACAAAGTTTCTGGCTGCTTCACGAGAAGTTCATCCACAGTCTTCATTACTTTTTCGTTAGTTTCCAAGTTTGTACCTGCTGGAAACTGAGCAAATAATCTA
>NZ_JAQMUA010000144.1:0-19649 GCF_028330895.1 Kamptonema animale CS-326
AAAGCTCAACGAAAACCCAAGTTAAAATTGATTATCGCTCCCTTTCCGGATGCCACCCTACGTGGAGAACCATTTTTCTTTGAGCCACTGCCGAAAATCCCCTTGACAACTGGCTTTGAGCCTTAACTTGTCACCAATGGGAGAAAAAACAATTTATAATAGTAGTTAAAATCTAACTTGACTAGAATGTATTACCCCTAATTGCCCACACGCATCTGTGTAGTACCATTCACCAATAGAACCATAAATATTTATATTGGTGCGACTTTTGACTGAGCATAGAATCTCTCCATTCGGATATTTTCTTATATTTGAAGGTGGAGCGAACACTGTTGCTACTCCACCTCTAGATGTAGGATTTCTATATTGACAGACTACATCCAACATATTTTGAGTAGCTTGAGACTGAGGACGCTGTACCGTTCTCTCCGGAAAACTTGTCCAAGTCCCAGCCTCACAGTTAGCTTGACTTTGGACTCGCTCTTGTCCTAAGTAGTAAACAAAATCAATACTCTTAGAACTTGCCCTAGAAATAGAACACAAATCCACATTAACGCTTTGTCCACCTACGGCTTGACCTGCATAATAGTTACAAGTTTGAGCCTTAGCTATCTGATTAGCGCTGAAAACTGTACTAAACAATGAATAGGCAATAAACAGTCCTGTTGAAGTTTTTATTGATAAGTTCATCTTCTTACTTTCTGCGTGCAAGCATAAATAATAGCTAATTTTTTAGAAAAAAACCACATCTTCAAAGTGATGTCAAGTTGGAAAACGGCAGCAAAGGTAATTTGTTATGCTATACAGCAGTTTTTCTATCTCAAAAGTCGCCCTCCATTTACCTAAACCAATCATAAATAATATGCTAACCAAAGCAGAATTACGCCGATCGCACCTCAAAACCCGCCAATCCCTCTCAGTACAAGCCTGGAAACAAAAAAGCGATCGCCTCTGCACCCACATCCAACACTCACCCCTATTCACCCAAGCACAAACAATACTAGCCTACTTCACTTATCGCCAAGAACCAGACTTAACACCCCTATTTACCATCCCTAAAAAATGGGGATTTCCCCGCTGTAGCGGTAATCAACTCTCCTGGCATAAATGGACACCCGGAGATAATTTACAAACAGGAAAATTTGGTATACTAGAACCTCATCCAGACAGCCCCATCTTAGAACCATCCGCAGTCGATTTAATCCTTGTACCCGCAGTAGCTTGCGACACCAACGGCTATCGCTTAGGTTACGGTGGCGGCTATTATGACAGAATGCTAAATTTAGCAGAGTGGTCATCAAAGCCAACCATCGGCATCATTTTTGAATTTGCTTGCTTAGCCGAACTTCCAATTGATTCGTGGGATCGACCCTTACAGGGATTTTGTACAGAAACAGGTTTAATAATGGTACAAAAGCGAGCGAGTCTCAACCCCATACGCTGACTGTATAGTTGCCCTTACAAACCAATGTATCCTAATTTCCCGATCCCGGACTTTTGTGTAGAGGCTAACTCAAAACTCAAAACTTAAAACTCAAAACTCTTGAATTTCCCAATCTCCCGCTATACTGCATTGGTTAAGGGTGAGAATGTCAACTCAGTTGTGCGTTGTCTAGCATAGCCTCAAAATCGACTTGCTTCGCCCCTACCAACTGAAAATTAATCACCACCTATGGCTCAACGCTACATCCGCATTCAAACCCCACAAGGACAGATTCATTACGGTTTGCTACAACTGAGCAGAAGCGTCCAGGTACTCGATGCACCTCCCTGGCTGAAAGGACAACCCACAGACTTAGAGCTGCAACCAGACACATATAAAATTCTTGCCCCCTGCTCCCCCTCGAAAATCATCGCTGTCGGCAAAAATTATACTGACCACGCCGCCGAAATGGGTACTCCCGTCCCTGCTGAACCTCTGCTATTTCTCAAACCGCCTACCACCATCATTCCCACAGGAGCAATCATCCGTTATCCAGCACAATCTCAGCGAGTAGACTACGAAGGAGAATTAGCCCTAGTAATTGGGGAACCTTGCACTAACTGTACCCCAGAAGAAGGTCATAACAAAATTTGGGGTTATACCATCGCCAACGACGTAACAGCTAGAGATTTGCAAAAACGCGATGGTCAGTGGACGAGAGCTAAAGGATTCGATTCATTCTGTCCATTGGGGCCTTGGATAGTCCGCGAATTGAGTCCTGGGGCACAATTACAGGCTTTTATCAACGACACGACTGAACCAGTGCAGTCTGCCAAGATTAATGAAATGGTCTTTTCACCAGATTTTCTAGTTTCTTATATTAGCCAAGTTATGACCCTGATGCCGGGAGATGTGATATTAACTGGTACACCCCAAGGTGTAGGGCCTTTACAAATAGGCGATCGCATCAGAGTCGAAATAGAAGGTATTGGTGCGCTAGAAAATACTGTAGGCCCTAGATAATTAAAAGTTAAAAGTTAAAAATTAAATTCTTCATTTTTAACTTTTAATTTTTAATTTTTAATTTTTAATTGTCACCGCACCTGCATATAAACTGCATCTGACAGCGGAGGAATTTCTGCATAACGTCCCAAGAGAGACTGAACGACAGCATAAACAAATGCCGACAACAGACCTAGAAACACCATGTTAAAAAGAGTCTGAATCACAAAACTGACTTGACCACCGGCAAAAATTCCCAAAATCAAACTGCACAGAATCAAAATGATGTCTATCAGAATAGCCTGCATCGCATTGAAACGAATAAAGTGATTAATATTTTCGTTTCTCACCACACCCAAATACAAGCCAAAGAAGATAATCAACCCAGCAAACGGTACTGTTTGGTAAATCTTTAGTACTGGAACTATCGGCACAAAAAATAGCCCTAGCACTGGAAACTGTCGAAATAAGAACTGACCAAACTGTAGCCCGTCAATCAAGGGCAACAGATAAGGCAAACAAGCAAAAATGCGTTCGGGAACAGTCGTAGAGCCGCGCCAAGTCATAAAAATTTCTCCTAAGTCCAGTAATTAACCATTCAGTTTAAGGTTGCCAATTGGGTTTTTGTCCGTGAAAATCAGAGACAGTTTCTCATCTGTCAGCTTCTAACCTCCTGACTTTCTTATCGTAATACGGTTTTTCTAAGTTGGGTGCTAAAGTAGGGAAAATATCGAAGGTAGATTTTAATCCGGCGTTCGTGTTTCCTGTTCTTACTGAAGTCATGGGGTTTTCAGGAGAGCCCCGATCGCGTAGTTGCACAACTACTTACGACTCGCCGATACAAAGCCGCTCTCAACCTTTTAACCTAAGTGCTAGCACAAAAACACTACTGTATATTCGCAATGCGGAAGCCCATCTGACACTCGTATTGGTCGGGTTGGCTAGTAGCAGGTTTACGGATTGGATGGCCGCAGCGGAGTTGATTTCCCGTCCAGCGGGGTTGACCGCTCTGATCCGCCAGTAAACAACTTTGACATACAGACTGAGGAGCAAGCATCTGGTTTTCCATTAAAATGACTAACATTTGACACCTCCGGGAGAGTCCAGACCGCTAATTTCATTGTACTTCAAGACTTTGAGACTATCGGTTAAAGGTGAACACAATGTAATATTTATGTCAATACTTCCCCAGCCATAGTCTTGTAGAAGCAGTATAGTCCCAGTTAACTTAGGATAGGGAAACTAGGTAGGAAGTGGGATGACCTTCGCCTACTGGGGACTAAAAAGATGGGAAAATAGCAAAACAGGGAAATTTCCTCATTCTTTCGTGCTTCCTTAAAACTTCCCCAAGACCGAATACCCCATCCCCAATTCCCAATTTGTTGAGAGGTTTACTTCGTGAGCGATACTAACTTAGAATTACTGGGCAAGACCGATCCCTTAGTTGCCGATTTGATCGGTAAAGAACTCCAGCGGCAGCGGGATCACTTAGAACTCATAGCCAGCGAAAACTTCACGTCAGCAGCAGTTTTAGCAGCTCAAGGTTCTGTCTTGACCAACAAGTATGCAGAAGGTCTACCCACCAAACGCTATTACGGCGGCTGCGAATTTATCGATAGTGTAGAACAACTGGCTATAGATCGCGCCAAACAACTATTTGGAGCCGCCCACGCCAACGTCCAGCCCCACTCTGGAGCTCAGGCTAATTTTGCAGTATTCTTAGCACTGCTGGAGCCTGGAGACACGATTATGGGCATGGACTTGTCTCACGGCGGACATTTAACTCATGGTTCCCCTGTCAACGTATCTGGCAAGTGGTTCAAAGTTCATCACTATGGCGTGAGCCGAGAAACAGAACAGTTAGACTATGCTGAAATATTAGAACTAGCAAAACAGCATCGACCAAAATTGTTGATTTGTGGTTATTCAGCTTATTCTCGTACAATCGACTTCGAGAAATTTAGAGCGATCGCAGACGAAGTAGGTGCATACCTCCTCGCCGACATCGCCCACATCGCCGGTCTAGTCGCAACAGGACACCACCCCAGCCCCCTCACTCACTGTCACGTCGTCACCACCACCACCCACAAAACTCTCCGGGGCCCCAGAGGCGGCTTAATTTTGACAAACGACCCAGAACTGGGTAAAAAGCTGGATAAGGCAGTTTTCCCCGGAAACCAGGGAGGGCCATTAGAGCACGTCATTGCCGGCAAAGCCGTAGCCTTTGGCGAAGCCTTAAAGCCAGAATTTAAAATCTACTCCGGCCAAGTGATTGAAAATGCTCGCGCAATGGCTGCTCAATTGCTGGATAGGGGTCTAAAGATTGTCTCAGGTGGAACCGACAACCACTTGATGCTAGTTGACTTGCGATCGCTCCCCATGACAGGCAAACGAGCAGATCAACTGGTCAGTGGGGTTAACATTACAGCCAATAAAAACACCGTACCCTTCGATCCAGAGTCACCATTCGTCACCAGTGGCCTGCGGTTAGGAACACCAGCAATGACCACAAGGGGGATGGGAACCACAGAATTTATCGAAATTGCCAATATTATTGCCGATCGCCTGCTACAACCAGAAGATGAAGCAGTAACAGCAGAATGTCGCCAAAGGGTAGCTACTTTGTGCGATCGCTTCCCCCTCTACCCTCACCTCAACTTGAGAGTAGCAGCCCTAGCTTGATTTTTGGGGAACAGGGAAGTTCTTGAGCCAGAGATGATGAGGAAGGAAAAGGGAATTTTTGACTTTTTAACTCAAAACTCAAAACTCAAAACTCCCTCTCCTCTCTCCTGCTCTTCGTTCAGAAACCATCTGAAATGTAGTAGACTCTGCCTGACACCATATTTGCCCCGCACTTTACAGATTTCAGATGTCGCACCATCTGTACCACCTGGTTGCCTTTCTCGTTTCAGCGATAGTAGTCCTGTCGAGTACGCCGCTTGTCAAAAAAATTGGCATAGCCAGCGGTCGCGTGGATCACCCTGGTGGACGCAAAGTACACGATCGCCCGATGGTGCGTTTGGGAGGTGTGTCTATTTTTCTAGGCACATTAACCGCTTTGCTAATTGTCTGGTGGTCGGGAGGCTTTCTCGATGCCACCGGACAAAATCTCAACCCCCAAGACGAATATGAAATCTGGGGCGTTACCATCGGTGGTCTTGCATTTTTCTTGATCGGTTTGGCAGATGACTTATTTTCTCTCTCTGCCTTCACTCGCCTGCTGATGCAAGTCAGCGTTGCCAGCATCGCCTGGTGGGTTGGCGTGCGGATCGACTTTCTGACAATTCCGACAATGGGACTGGTACCCATTGAAATCCTCAGTTTACCCGTGACAGTAATTTGGCTAGTTGGTATGGCAAATGCCATCAACTGGATTGACGGTTTAGACGGTTTGGCAGCAGGGGTTTCAGGCATTGCCGCCGTTGTCATGCTAATTGTCAGTCTGTTCATGCACCAACCAGCCGCCGCCTTAATTGCTGCTGCCTTAGCTGGCGGTTCCCTGGGATTTCTACGCTACAACTTCAATCCGGCTCAAATTTTTATGGGAGACGGTGGTGCCTATTTCATGGGATTTACCCTAGCTGGAGTGGGAGTAATTGGCTTGGTTAAAACTACTGCTATCACCTCTGTTTTGTTGCCATACTTGATTTTAGCGGTGCCAATTTTGGATATGTCGGCTGTAATTCTCGATCGCTTGCGTAACGGCAAGTCCCCATTTATTGCTGACAAACGCCACCTTCACCACCGACTGCTAGAAGCAGGACTTTCACAGCGATTAACGGTTTTGTTTATTTACTCCTTAACTCTTTGGGTAGGAAGTTTAGCCCTAGCTTTTTCAGGAATTCCTAGCGGCTTAGTTTATGCCTTGAGTGCCACAGGTCTGCTAGGGTACACAAGCTGGAAAGTCTGGAGACACGCTAAAAATTAATAACAGTTAACTGTTAACGGTTAACGGTTAACTGTTAACTGGGAAGGAAAATTAGCCTAAATTAAAATCAAATTTCGGTCTAATACCAATTCTTGAAACTATGACTACAGATAGTAACTATTCAACTTTTGGAGGAGAGTATAATATCAGAATTTATCTGTAGCCGGCATTTCAGAGAATTAGTATAAGTAGAGGAGCGGAAAAATATATAAGTTTGTGATTGTGAGTAAAATGTATAGTCAAGATGACTTCGCTATCCTATAATTTTTTTACCCATTGTAAAAAAATTAAAGATGAAAAAGAATAAATTCTCTAGTTGTTATGCCCAATTAATCAGCAGTATCGTTCTCGGATTGGGGCTTTGGACTGGAACCTCTACGCTTCTCCTTTTCAACACCAATGCTGAGGAACGCAACGCTGGCAAAAAGCCCAGTACCGAATTTCCCCTGGGCTTTTCAATGGACAAAATGGATACCACCGTCAGCCCCCGACAGGACTTCCATCGGTTTGCAGCAGGTAAATGGCTTGATAATACTAAGATTCCTCCTGACAAACTGATGGTATATGGGCTTTCTCTACTAGACGATCGAGTTTCCCAGCAATTACAGCAGATAACTGCACAGGCGGCGACACAAAGTGCCACAGCACCAAAAGGAAGTCCATTGCAACAGGTGGGTGATTTATATGCTGGGGGTATGGATGTGAAGCGGCTAGAAAGTTTGGGAGTTTCTCCCTTGAAGCCGATATTTGACCGCATTGCGGCGATCGATTCCCCGCCAGCCTTAGCGAAAACCCTTCCCCAGTTGCAAATGACACTCAGCGATCCGATAATTTTGGGGGTTGGGGTGACTGGGGATCTTGAGGACGCAAAAACTAATATCATCGGCCTAGGTGGTGGCAAACTGAGCTTATCCTCTCAAGAGGATTATTTGAGTCCAGACAAGGCTGCTATCCGCCAAGCTTATTTGGATTACGTGACTGCTGCCCTGGAAATCGCTGGCAGTTCTCCAGCAGAAGCGACAGCCGCAGCGAAAAAGATTCTGGAAATGGAAACTCGCATCGCCAGCAAGCAACTCAGCCCTGTTGAGAAAAGAGACATTCAAAAAGCAATGGCAAAGATGTCGTTTGCCAAGCTTCAGTCTTTGTTGTCGAATTTAGACATGAAGATATATTTTCAGGAGTTGGGATTACCTACGACAGGAAATGTCCTAGTTGAGGATTCTGGTTCATTGGCAGACTTGAACCAAATGCTGAAGCAATATTCGATCGATGACATCAAGACTTATTTGCGTTGGGGTTTTTTAAGGCAAAACATGAGCTACTTAACCCCGGCATTTGAAAAGCCTTTACTTGCCTTTAACAAAGTATATTATGGACAAGAATTTCAATTGCCGCCACGTACCGAGCGGGTGACTAATCTCATCGGCCAAAAATATGGTCATCCCTTGTCTCAACTTTATGTCAAGGAACATTTTTCTCCCGAATCCAAAAAACAAGTAGAGGAGATGATCCAGCAGATCAAAAGTCTGTTCAGGGGACGACTGGTAGCCAACAAATGGCTTACCGAACCTACCCGCAAGTATGCAGTGGAAAAGCTCGATCGCATAGTAATCAAAGTAGGTTATCCAGAGAAATGGATCGATTATTCCAGTATTGATATTCGCCGGGATGACTTTTTTGGCAACGTAATGCGAACCAGCGAATTTTTCAATCGCCGCGAACTGTCTAAGCTGGGCAAACCTGTCACATTTGATGATTTTGACGATCCGAAAGGCACACTACCGATCCAGATTAATGCAGCTTACAGTCCCGATCGAAACAACATCCAAATTCCTGCTGCCTTTTTACAACCGCCAAACTACGATCCCAAGGCTGATGCAGCCCTGAATTTTTGTTCTATGGGGGCGGTGATCGGTCATGAAATGACTCATGGCTTTGACAGTATGGGGCGGCAGTTCGATGCTCAAGGTAATTTCAAGAATTGGTGGACTAAGGAAGATGCTACCAAGTTCGAGGCTCAGACTGACAAACTGGTGAAACAAGCTAATGCTTTTGAAGTGCTGCCAGGATTGAAATTGAACGGACAACTGTCTGTCGGGGAAAACTTGGCTGATGTCGGTGGGATCAGTCTAGCTTATGAGGCACTAAAGGATTATTTAAAGAAAAATCCCCAAGCCAATAAAAAGATCGATGGCTACACGCCCGAACAGCGTTGTTTCATGGCCTGGTCGCAGTTGTGGGCTACGAAAATCAATGAAGGTTATCTCCGCCAAGTGACGTTAACCGATGGGCATCCTGTAGGTGCTTATCGTGGCTTTGCTCCTTTCCAGCATGAGGCTGGGTTTTTCAAGGCATTTGGCATCAAACCGGGCGATCGGATGTGGATGGATGAGAAAGACCGGGTGAATATTTGGTAGGGATACAAAAACCTTTGTTTTTTGTAGGGGCAAAGGCGATTCTACTGGAATATTTAGCCCTTTCAAGGTGTTGTGAAAGGGCTACTTCTAGTGACAATCTCAGTGCCGAGAAGCCATTAAAACCTAATGATAAGGATTTAGTAAAATTCTATGACTTAGTTAAACTTTTGAGGCATTCTCTTAGTAAATGCTTTCTATAAGGCTTACTCAAAACACGAGGTGAGATAATTACGATGAAAAAATTAGCTAGGGCCGCGATCGCCCTTGTATTGATTCTGGGAACTACTCTGCTAGTCTTGTCCGTTTTAACTAAGCCTGTGCTTGCGGAAGGGCGTGTCGATGGTGTCGGCTACCATAATCCGACGACCTACACGACTGTGCAGGATAACAATCACATTGCTATCCAAATTAAGGAGGGCGAATTTCTGTTTTGGGAAATCCTGGAACGCACATCTGGCGATCGCTTTACTGGATCGAAGAATGGCGTTCGCGTGATGTACGATCGCGCTCAGGGCAGGATTGTGGTCATTAACGAGCGCACGGGAACCGAATTTTATAACTATCGCTCATAAGCAGCCTTAGCGCTGATGCTGTCGAAGATAGCGGGCGATTGCCCCATCAATACCTAGAATTTACTGTCAAAATTCCAGGTAAATATTAGGTAATTTGGCTGCTCTGCATACCCCAGCCAAAGACCCTAAGTTATTGTTCCTTCAGCTATAATTAAAAATTAAAACTGGAAAAATTCACCCCATTTTAATTTTTAATTTTTAATTTTTAATTCTTCCCGATGGTTGCTGAAATTATTTGTGTTGGTACAGAGTTACTGCTAGGCGATATTCTCAATAGCAATGCCCAGTTTTTAGCGCAGCAATTGGCAAGTTTGGGGATTCCCCACTACTACCAAACTGTAGTTGGGGACAATCCAGAACGGATTAAACAGGTGTTAGAGATGGCAATGGGGCGATCGCAGATCCTCCTATTTACAGGCGGCCTGGGCCCAACTCCCGACGACCTCACCGTAGAAACCATCGCCGACTTCTTTGGCGTTCCCCTAACTGAACGTCCCGAAATTATCGCAGACATTGAGCAGAAATTTGCTCAACGGGGGCGCGTGATGAGTCCTAGCAACCGCAAACAAGCTTTAATTCCCGTAGGGGCAGATATTTTACCTAATTCTAGCGGTAGTGCTCCGGGGATTATTTGGCAGCCCCGCCCAAACGTAACAATCATGACCTTTC
This sequence comes from Kamptonema animale CS-326, assembly GCF_028330895.1. Classification (NCBI taxonomy): domain Bacteria; kingdom Bacillati; phylum Cyanobacteriota; class Cyanophyceae; order Oscillatoriales; family Microcoleaceae; genus Kamptonema; species Kamptonema animale. Next base: position 10,012 of record NZ_JAQMUA010000144.1, read on the forward strand.
CGGGAGTACCTGCGGAAATGCACCTGATGTGGCAAGAAACCGCCGTGCCCTATCTGCGGAGTCACGGATGGTGTAGCCAAATAATTTACAGCCGCACATTAAGATTTTGGGGGATAACAGAATCAGCTTTAGCAGAAAAAGTAAATGATTTTTTTAACTTAGCTAACCCTACCGTTGCTCCCTACGCCAATCACGGCGAAGTCAAGCTGCGAATCTCAGCTCGCGCGGAGTCAGCAGAGGACGCTAGGACATTAATTTTACCAGTAGAGGAACAGTTGAGGCAGATCGCTGGACTTGACTGTTATGGTGCTGACAGCGATAGTTTAGCGTCAGTAGTTGGTCAACTATTGCTAGATGCAGGTGAAACTTTGGCTGTGGCTGAGTCTTGCACTGGTGGCGGGTTGGGAGCGATGCTGACCAGTATAGCTGGCAGTTCTAGCTACTTTTTAGGGGGAATTATTTCCTACGACAACCGAGTTAAAGTAGGGCTATTGGATGTTAATCCAGAAGATTTGGCTAAATTTGGCGCGGTAAGCCGTACAGTGGCAAAACAAATGGCTGCGGGAGTGCGATCGCGCCTAGAAACTACTTATGGTTTGAGTATTACAGGAATTGCTGGGCCTGGAGGGGGGAGCGAGGATAAACCAGTGGGATTGGTTTATATCGGTTTAGCGGGGCCTAGCGGCGAAGTAGAAGCTTTTAAATATCGCTTTGGTACTCTGCGCGATCGCAACTGGATTCGGAATCTGAGCGCCTGTACAGCCCTCGACCAATTGCGGCGAAAACTCTTAGCGTGACTCCCTAGTAATGTTAAGTGGGCGATCGCACTCTCATATCAATGACTAATTCTATCTATGGCCCGGTTGGTGAAATTGATGTTTGAAGAACTATATCAAATCCTGCTAAGTAGTCGGACATAATTAAACTCCGGCTGGGCGCTTGGCACAAAAAGCCTGTAACTCATAGCTACATCCCATTAAAAATGTAAAATTAAAAATTAAAAAGGAAATTAATTAAATTTTTAATTTTTAATTTTACATTTTTAATTATTGAAAGAGGCGAGCGCCCACCTGTGGATTTTAGAGTGTTTATTGATGTTTGGCTACTTAAGATACCGCTCTTATTATTTGAGTCCGCCCTTTACCTAGTTTATGTGCAGAATAAAGTCAAGCCCTTGATTCTCTTCCCTCCTTCCCTGAGTATCGGAGCATCGTCACCCCTAACCCCTAGCCCCTAGCCCCTAGCCCCTAACCCCTAGCTATAGCTTACTAGAGAAAAATACTACAAAAGCGATAGCATAAGTTGGGAAATGGGTTTTTAAGAAATATGAACTTAACGCCAGGAACAGTCCTTCAAGACGGCAAATACAGGATAGACGACATTTTGGGCATAGGAGGGTTCGGGATTACCTACCGAGCCACCCACACCTATCTCGCTCAAACAGTCGTACTCAAAACCTTGAACGAGAGCCTGTATCAACACCCTGATTTTGAAAAATTTCAGGAGCAATTTGTTGCAGAAGCCAAGCGCCTTTCCTGGTGTCAGCATCCTAACATCGTGCGGATGCTAGACTTTTTTGAGGAAGCAGGGTTGTCTTTTATTGTCATGGACTATATTCCTGGCCAAACTCTAGCTCAATTGGTAGAATCGGGTCAGCCCTTACCAGAAACCGAAGCCCTGCACTACATTCGGCAAATTGCCTCCGCTCTAAGTACGCTTCACCAAAGCGGCTTAGTACACCGAGATATCAAACCAGAAAACATTATCCGGCGATCGGGGACTGGGTTAGTGATGCTGATTGATTTCGGCATTGCCCGCGAATTTACCTCTGGTATGAGGCAAACCCACACCAGTTTTCTATCGCCTGGGTACGCGCCAATTGAGCAGTATCTCTTCCAAGGAGAGGGGAAAAAGGGGGATAACTTTTCCAGCCTCAATTCATCGAACTCAGGTTTAGGGAAAACCCAAATTGCCAATCAGTTGACTCCCGCTACCGATATCTACGGTTTGGCTGCCACCTTTTACTACTTGCTGGCGGGGGAAGCGCCTGTGGCGGCTCCCCTACGCGATCGCATTCCCCTGTTTCCCTTGCGCCAATTCCAATCCCAACTTAGTCCAGCCATTGAGCAAACTATTCTGCGAGGTCTGGAAATGGATGCTCGCAACCGCCCCCAGACAGTAGAAAATTGGCTGGCTTTTTTGGAGGCGCAGCAGTTATTAGAAAGGAAGACAAAGCTAGCAGAAAAGGCCGAATTACCTGTTTTACCTTCTTCATCCTTTATTCTGTTTCTGTTTGTGTTTACGGCAGCCCTAGCTGGTTGGATCGGTTTTGACTTGGCGCGTCGTTACAGTGGCACGATCGCCATGAACAAGCAGTTTCCAGGGGATCGTTCCTTAATGCTCTTTGAGAATTCGCTGCACCCAGAATTTCGCAGTCAAGATCCCTCTGCGCCTTTATTCGGTGAACCCTCTGTCCAGAGCCGCCCTACAGTCTCTCTGCAATTGCATAAACCTCCAAAAGGCAACTCTGAAAACCTTACGGAGCAACCAAATACTGCATCTGCCCCCACTATCGAATCCTCCCCAACACCAGTTCCTAAATCTTTTGAGCCTGAACTTGAGCCTGAACTTGAGCCTGAACCTGAGCCTAAACCTGAGCAGGTAGAATCATTTACTCCGGAACCTGAGCCTGAACAGGCGCAACCCTATACTCCTGAACCTCAACGGGAATTTCCGTCAGAAGCTGCGATCGCCCCTAAACCTGCACCAGTTCCAGAAGTTGCACCTTTACCACCAGAGCCGCCTCAGCCCTCTGAGCCACCAGCCGCGATCGCTCCCCCTGCTGATGCTCCTTTATTTCCAGAAGCTCCGCTAGAGCCTGCCTTAGAACCCAGTTCGCAGCCGGAGCCAGAGCCGGAACTGTTGCCGCCCAGCTCGGAGGAGAATAGTACAGACAGTTCTGTGCGATCGCAGGGCCCGCAAGATTTGGTGCCGACTGTTCCCTTCCCAGAACCTGCCTCCAACTAATAAGAAGCAACAAAGAAGAAGAAAGTGGGTATTTTAGGTTGAATTAGATGGCTCTACTCATAACTAAATCCTTTTAGAGAAAGGATTTACGAATATTCTCTGGTAAAAAATAATGAAAAGGAAAAGGACTACCAAAATTGGTTCACAATGAGCATTATTACTCTTGACAACGGACTAGATTTATATATCTGAACGGAAGGAACCTAAATTTTGCATTTATCATCTAGATATTGGAAGTATTTCAAAAGAAAGATGGTAAATTTGTCAAATAATTGTTACCTTCTGTAATATGTAGATAGAGCTAGACGATCTAATCAGGGGTGTCCTGAAACTAACTGGCGATCGCTGGGAAAAGTCACAACTCTGGTTAATCTAGGTTTTTGCTACCGTATCACTCTATTCATCTGAGGATTCAGCTATGAACCAGCCCATAGAACTCTCTTTGGAACAACAATTTAGCCTGTGCTCTTTCCAAACACAGGTTAACCAAATGAGTCGCGAACAAGCTCAGGAGTTTTTAATCAAGCTCTACGAACAGATGATGCTGCGAGAAACTATGTATCGCCATTTTCTAAAACACCAGTGGGGTCTAGAGCCCAATCCTGGACTTGAGTAAAGCCTAGTCGCAGTGGGCGACCTCCGTCTCTTACTCTGTTTCCTACGTGGAAAGGAGTTGGGGGTGATGGGGCGTCAACTTGCAATCTGGCAAACGATAAAACGCCAAAGGCAAAAGGAAAAGGTAATAAGAAATTGGTTATCTACAAATAAATATTAATTCTGTAAATGTTGAAGGTAATTTTAAATACCAACGATTTGAGGGTACGCGAGCGGCGCACCCTCAATTTTATTCTGGTTGGCGCTCTATAGTTGCCTCCATCACACTCGTGAGATAATGACCGGCCATCAGACCGCTAGAGTGGTAATAGCGATTGTCATCGATCCGGTGCAGAGTTTCAAAACCAGTCCGGCGCTGGCGTTCATCCCCTAAAACCCAGTAACGCTGGACAATAGACTGGGGAGCAATCCAACCTTCCCCCTCCACACGGCCAAGTTCGCTGTGTTGGAGTACAAAAGTGTATTGCCGTTCGTCGCTATCGAGATGTCCTCGGTACTGTAAAACAATCTCTTCGCGATCGCCTCCGGGAAACACGAGCTTTGTTACCATACTGAACCAATCTGTACGGTTCCAGTTCACTAAAGTCTTCCCTTTGACTGTAATTGGCAAGCCATTGCGCTCTATCCAACTTCCTTCGAGCGCCCATTGACCTGATTCCATTAAAAAGGTGTGAGCCACAATATCCTATGCTTTTCGCGCTGGCTACAATGCTGGTGCAACAACTCAGAACGGTTGTTCTTGAGATTCTATGCTATCACGCCTGACTGTGCGGATAATAATGAATTTCTCCTAAAATTACAGCAGTAACTGCCCCAGTAACTTCCGGGAGATTACCTGGAATACCGCAAATGTGCCAATAAGCTAAAACTGCAAAGGCGATCGCTTCTTTGAAATCAGCATTCAACCCAGCCTCAGAGGTTGTCACCACTTCCACAGGCGCTAAATGCGATCGTAACCGCTCTTTTAAATATAGGTTACGGCTACCTCCCCCGCACAGCAAAACTTGATCGGGCATTTGGGGCAAAAAGTTGCGGTAGCTATGAACTATGGAGGTAGCCGTCAATTCTACAAGGGTAGCCAGAACGTCAGCGGGGCTAAGATTCTCAGCTTCGGCTTCAGCTAGACACTGATGTAAATAGTCGGGGCCAAATAGCTCTCTACCTGTAGATTTGGGCGGCTCTTGGTGGAAAAATTCTTGCTGCAACCATCCATCTACTAAAGCGTGGCTAGGAGTGCCGCTAGCAGCCCAAACACCGTCTTTGTCGTAAGTTTTGGTTCCACCAGAGAAGTGTTGCACCGCTAGATCCAAAAGGCTATTCCCTGGCCCCGTGTCCCAACCTAGAACGTGGGAAGTAGGGGGCGGGGGAGCGGGGGATCTCTTGAGCGCGGGAGATGGGGGAGATGGGGGAGATGAGGAAGTTAAATCTTCCCTATCCTCCCTATCTTCCCCATCTCCTCTGCCCCCCTGCCCCTCTGCCCCCCATCTCCCCATCTCCCCCACTCCCCGACAAGGCAAATAAGTTACATTCCCAATGCCGCCAAGATTTTGAATGCAGCGGTTGTAGGTAGGATGGCTGAGTAAACAGGCATCGACTATGGGTACTAGAGGGGCTCCTTGACCACCAACGGCAATATCAGCGGCTCGGAAGTTACTAACTGTGGGGATGCCTGTGAGATGAGCAATTAACGCTCCGCGACCTAGCTGAAGACTATAACCAAGAGTATTTTGAGCTTTGAGTCTTACATCGGAGGAATTTTTTGCCCAACTACCCTTTTCTTCTTCTTTCTCTTTGTCCTCGCTTCGCCGTTCCTTTGGTGGTCGATGGTAAACGGTTTGACCGTGAGAACCGATAAAGTCGGCAATACCATACTTTTCTTGAATTGTCAATGCTGCTTTAGAAAATTCAATGGCGATCGCGTCATCTAATTCAGCCAGTTCTGCCATACTTAGGACACTTCCACCGCATACTGCCAAAATTTGCGATCGTAAATCAGCAGGATAGGGATAAATAGCAGAACCTACAAGTTCCACCTTCAAATCGCTTTCCGAGCCAGAAATATCCACTAAAGCAGCATCAATACCATCTACCGAAGTGCCACTAATTAAACCGATAACGCGAGTCATGGAATTGTTAATTGTTAGTTGTTGGTTGTTGATTGTGAGTTGTTAGGTAACGCCGCATTATTTGTACTGTTTAATTGTAGTTGTTGGTTGTTGATTATTAGTTGACGTAACGCCGCATTATTTGTACTGTTACCTAACCCCCAACCCCTTCCCCCTAAGTAGAGGATGGAGAAACGGAATAAATGTTTGTTATTGGAGGGAGAAACGGAATAAATTTGTTATTTGGAAGAGGAGTAATATATTGATGAATTAATATACAAATTAAAAGCTTAACAGTTAACAGTTAACCGTTAACAGTTAACTGTTAACCAATTAGTTATTTAAGCATATCAATTGCTACAATCACCACCGTAATATTATCACGCCCTCCCTTATCCTTAGCGGCATTCACCAGAGCTGTCGCTGCCTTTTCACAAGCCCGAATCGATTTCAGAGGAGAAGCGATCAAAGAGTCAGACAGTTCCTCGGTTAAACCATCACTACACAGCAATAAGCGATCTCCTGGCTTCACATCCATAGTTGAGATCTCAATTTGACCCAAATCTTCCCGGCCTAAGCACTGTGATAAAACGTGCCGCCAGGGATGACTCCGAGCTTGATCTGGAGTCAGAGCCTTTCTTTTCACAGCTTGGGCTACCCAAGTCTGATCTTCAGTAATTTGTTGAAGTTCCGATCCCCGGAATCGATAGAGACGAGAGTCACCAATATTAGCGAACCAAGGTTCTCCCTCTTGGCGAAAAATTACCGCTACCGCAGTAGTCCCCATATCCGAGCGTTCTATGTGCTTTTGTTGATCTTGCAAAATTGCCTGATTAGCTGCTAAAAAAGCTTTTTCCAGTAACTCTGAAGACTCCTGCGGGCTGTTCCAGTGTTCGTTGAGATAGGACTGTATCGCTTGGGTAGCAATCCGGCTAGCCTCTTGGCCGCCTGCGTGTCCTCCCATACCATCCGCCACTATGAAAAATCGCCCCTCCGGGTCGATGTGGTAAGAATCTTGATTAACGGAACGAACCAGCCCTGTGTCTGTCTTACCTGCGAAAGAGCGTTTCATAGATTGGCGGTTGAAGTCATCAAACTTGCAAAGGTAATTGGCAGGTATTTTTTTAAGGTCTGCCTAACTTAATTGTAGATTTTGACATTCCTCCGGGCCAAAGCCCAGGGGATTGTTGAGAATAAACTTTTTAGGATAAATCGGAAAAAAGCCTAATTCTCAACGGTCGTGTCGGGCGACCTCTAATCACTTGCTCAACTAAAGTCGAGTTTGTGGCTACTTTCGGCATTATTTTGGCTGCATCTCTAGCATGACTCGTTAATCTAGAAAGATGATGGCAGTACGATACAGATCGCGTTGAGTTGCTTTCTTGAAGGCTCCCACGGATCCGGCTTTTTGCCAAACAGTTGTAGGATATCACCTTCTCAAAAGCTTACTTTGCTAGTATCGCATATTTATTGTTATTTTAGGCAAGAATCTTGGTCGTGTGAGCTTGGTTTTGCTGAGCTGAAACTCAACTAATACAATACTCACGCTTCAGACTTGAGGGCTAAAATCCCAAATCTAAAATTTCCCTTACGACATTCGATCCATGCGGTCAATGCGGCGGAGTTGCCGCCACAGGGCAAATCCCACGATCGCGGCCAGAATAATCACCGCCACTGCTAACCATACCTGATTGTTAACAAACAAGATCGTCGCCGACAAAGTAAAAGCGCTGAACAAGAGGGCGTAGTTAGTTCCCATCTGAACAATGCTGATGCGTCGTAGCAGACGGTCAGTTTCCGTAGCACGGACTCGGACGCGGATATCTCCCTGCTCTAACTTATCAATGGTTTCTTCAATCCGGCGAGGCAAGCCCAAGGCACTAGAACTTACCTGAGCAGCTTGACGGCCAATCTCATTAAAAATGCTGCTAGTTGTCTCTTGAGCACTTCCACTTTTCATAAGCTCCATGGCAAACGGCTGTGCCACCTCCATAAAATTGAACTTAGGATCTAGACCTCTACCCACCCCATCAATAGTTGAAAAAGCCCGCATCACAAAAGTGAAAGTTGCGGGAAAGCGAAAAGGTTGATCGTAGGCAATCTCGTAGAGGTCGTCAGTAATTTTGGTAACGGACTGGGCCTCAAAGGGCTTGTCCATAAAGTTGTCCAGCATAAACTGGATCGATCGCCGCACCGGCCCCATATCCCCTGTAGGAACTAAGGCTCCCAAGTTAACTAAGGAGTTAATGATGCGCTGTCCATCTTTGGAAGCAATGCCGTAGAGAGTTTCCATCAGTCCTTCGCGGACGTTGGCCTCGATTACCCCCATCATGCCGAAATCGTAGAAAATTAGCCCTCCTTCGGGGCTAACAGCTATATTTCCGGGGTGGGGGTCAGCGTGGAAAAAGCCATCATTGAGTAGCTGTTGAAGATAAGCTTTAGCTCCCATTTGGGCGATCGCAGCACGATCGAGTCCCGAAGCTTCCAAGGCCTCATAGTTACTGATTTTAATCCCCGGTAGATATTCCAAAGTCAGCACTCGTGGAGCAGCATACCGCCAGTAAACTCGCGGTACTCGCACCCAGTCGGAGTTGCGAAAATTGCGGCGAAAAGTATCAGCATTTCGACCTTCGTTGAGATAATCAATCTCCAGCCACAGAATGCGACAACACTCCTCATAAATTCCCATCCAATCCCGGCCGCGCCCCCATTTGGGATGGTTTTGAAAGTAGCGGGCAATTCCCTTAAGAATCTGCAAGTCAATCTCAAACAGTTTCCGCAACCCCGGCCGTTGCACCTTGACTACTACTTCTTGACCGGAATGGATTTGAGCTTTGTGTACTTGACCCAAGCTGGCTGCTGCCAAAGGTATAGGGTCAAAGTTCTGGTAGAGTTCCTGAATTGGCTTGCCTAAATCCTGCTCGACAATAATTTCTACCTGCTCGTAACTAAAAGCAGGCACTCTATCTTGCAGTTTAGAAAGCTCTTCTACGTACTCCCCAGGAAACAAATCTGCTCGTGTTGAGAATAGCTGCCCTACTTTAATGAAGGTAGGCCCCAGATCCAAAAGGGTTTCTCGCACCCAGGCGGCTTGTATTCTGCGTCTGGCATTCTTCTTTTCTTCAGTAACACCTCCCCGATAGCTCCAATCTTTACTGTCTAGCCACAGCCAAGCCAGCCATGTTAAAACAAAAGTCCAAATGTCGATAAAGCGCCGATGGCGGGAGTAATGCTCCCGATTCCACCGGTAGGATTTTTGCCCATAAGATTTGCCGACAAATTTTGGCTGTAAGGAACTGCCAGTAAGCTTCGTATTTCGCTTACGGTTAACGGAATCATCAAGGAGAGCAGACACTGGGGTTCCCAAATAGGTTGTTTCAGTTTATTAGCCGCGATGATCTAAGTAGGGGCGTTTGGCGCTGCGCTGTTTTTACCCCCGCTTTATAGATAGATTTTGAGAGCAGCGCTTTTACTGCAAACGGCTACGGTAGCGTTGCAGTTCAGACCTAACTAGGGCAACTTCTGCTCGCAGCTCGTCAATAGTCGCTTGTAGGTCGGATGCAGGTTGGGAGTCTATCTGCACGATTGCAGTCGTCTCCCGTGCTTGTATCGCTGCTTGGGCTTCTCTGTTGGCTCGTTCCTCGACTGATTCATAGAACTGCCGCAAGCGCTCCCGCTGCTCGGCATCAAATTTACCAAGTTCGGAGAGAGCGCTGGTTAGTACACTCTCCAACTGCTCGTAGAGTGCTTCGGCAACTGCTCTGCCGACAAAAAAGGCATGAACTGGGGGTTTACTCATGGATTTATTTCTGCGCTCGTCCGCAAAGAATTATAACTTGCTTGCCTCTATTCCTGCCTGATTCTGAAAAAGCGGGGGTGGTAGGGTGGGAG
>NZ_JAQMUA010000003.1:0-9882 GCF_028330895.1 Kamptonema animale CS-326
ATCCCGAAATGCTTGTACAAATGCACTGAAGGGAATATTGCGTTGAAATTGGTCAAATTTTCCTTTGATAAAATAACCGCGTTGCCGAACAATTGGTTTATGAACTTCGTTGACAACGGCGGTTTTCCCAATACCCGAAAACCCAGCTACCAACATCATTTCTGTTGCCCCAAGGCTGACTCGCTCAAATGCTTGCAGTAAAGTTTCTGCTTCGGTTTCTCGTCCGTAGAGTTTGTCAGGGATGAGGAAGCGATCGCTTACATCCTGTCGCGCTATTTCAAAGTATTTAATCTCACCCGTTTCTCTAATTTGTGTTAAACAGTTTTCTAAATCAATTTTTATCCCTAATGCACTCTGATATCTATCTTCGGCATTTTTTGCCATTAATTTATTGACAATTTTTGACATTGTAGATGGAATTTCTGAATTAATTTCATCTATTAATGGCGCTGCTTTTGCGATATGGCAATGTACTAGCTCCATCGCATCGTTCGCTGGAAATGGTAATTCTCCTGTGAGTAATTCGTAGAAAGTCACACCTAAAGAATAAAAGTCTGTCCGGTAGTCAATTCCGCGATTCATTCTCCCGGTTTGTTCGGGAGAAATGTAACCTAGTGTCCCTTCCAGCCCATTGGGATTGATGAGGGTTTGTGTTTCTCGTGGGAGTAAAGATGCAATACTAAAGTCAATTAATTTGACTTGTTTAGTTTCAGGATTAATTAAGATATTACTGGGTTTAATATCTTTATGAATGATGCGCTCGCGATACAATATATCTAAGATATTGCACAGTGCGATCGCTATTTCTAAAAATTCCTTCAGCGACAGTGTTTTCTTTCTTTGCTGCACCCATTCCTGAAGAGAAATACCCCCAAAATCTTCCATTATCAACGCATAACCATTTCGATATGGTTCGAGACTATAGGTTTGGATGATTTCAGTGCGGTCGAGGTTTTTAGCAATAGTATATTGATTGCGAAACTGCACTAATTCGCTGAAGCTGGGATAGTCATTTTTTAGCAGTTTGATAATGACAGGTAATTGGTCATGGGTACGGACTGCTCGATAAACTAAGGTGCGACTTCCTGAATAAATTGTAGCGATAATTTGATGGTTGGGAATTGGAACATTTGTCGGAGACTTGGTATTTTCGCAAGAGTTATTCATGACCGTTTCTGTTTGAGAGTAGATGGTGAGGAAGGGGTTAAATGAGTCTAAAAAAGAGGGAAATTAACTTGCTTATTTTTCCTGGGTAGGCAAAATGATGATAAATTCAGTTCCTTCTCCTAGTCTAGAGTTGACCTGGAGAGAACCGCCATGTTTTTGTGTAACGATTTGTTGGGCGATTGCCAATCCCAATCCCGTCCCTTTCCCGACTCCCTTCATTGTAAATGATTGGTCAAATATCTTTTGTTGAACTGTTTCACTTATGCCTTTACCATTATCAGCAATTGCAATTTTTACCTCTTGGTTTTCTCCAAAAGTGGTAATTTTAATGCGATTAGGGTTCGCCTTGATTTCTGCAAAAGTGCGCCCCATATTTAACTCATCTAAGGCATCGATCGCATTCGCCATAATGTTCATAAACACCTGGTTTATTTGTCCAGGGAAACATTCGATCGCCGGAATACTTCCGTAGTCTTTAACTATTTCAATCGCGGGTCGCTCATCGTTGGCTTTCAATCGATATTTGAGAATTAAGATCGTGCTGTCGATGCCCTCGTGGATGTTAAAAGGAACTTTGTAGTCTTTGTCAACTCTAGAAAAGGTGCGGAGGCTAGTGCTAATACCTTGGATGCGATCGCATCCCAATTGCATCGAGTCAATCATTTTAGGCAAGTCTTCGATGATATAATCTAAATCGATATCTTCGGCATGGTCGGTAATCTCTGTTTTTGGTGCGCGATCGCGATAGAGATTGAGATGCGCTACTAAGTCTTGAACTGTGGATTTAGCTTCATTCAAATTGCCAGAAATAAAGCCGACGGGGTTATTAATTTCATGAGCAACGCCAGCAACTAAGTTACCCAAAGCTGACATCTTTTCGCTTTGAATCATTTGCAATTGGGTTTGTTGTAAATCATGCAAAGCTTGCTCTAGCTGCTGGGCATAGATTTGCGATTGCTGATAAAGTCGGGCATTTTCCAGAGAAATTGCGGCTTGAGCACATAATAAGTTGAGTAGTTCCACGCGATCGCTCGTAAATGCTCCAACTGTCAGGTTATTTTCCAGATATAAAATTCCAATTAACTTACTTTGGTTAAGAATTGGACTACAAAGAATACTTTTAGGCTGGTGCTGCTCAATATAGGGATCGCCTGCAAACTGAGGATTTAACCTAGCATCAGCCAGTACCAGAGGTGCCAAACTCCGCTTGACAGTATTCACTAAACTAATTGCTACATCCAGACTTAATTCTAGAGGTATGGATGGTAATAGCTGCGCTTCCTGTTCCTCTTCTACAAGCGCTGTTACCTGTAAATTACTATCTTGTTTGAGTAGCAAGACACACTTACTTGCTCCAGCATTGGCGATCGCTATTTTTAGGAGAGTAGCTAAGAGTTTATCGAGTTCAATCTCCCCAGAAATAGCTTGAGAAGCTTTGAGTAGACTAGCCAAATCTAGAACTTCAGAAACGCTACTAGAAGAGCGCGTAGAAGCGATAGTTTCCTGATGGGTGATAGTTCCCTGGAAGGAGGTGGAGGGATGAGATTGCTGAAGGATGGGAGTGAGGAGTTGGCTATAACGTTTTTCTAGATCTTCTACTTTAGCCTTAGCTCCCCAACGACTGTAGGCATAGTAAGCCTCGATCGCATAAACTTGGGCAAATTTTTCTCTACCCCATTCTAGGTAAAATTTCGCCGCCAGTTCATTAGCTAGTGCTTCTTCGTTGAGGAATTGATGCTCTTTAGCCAGGGAGATGGCGCGATCGTACAAGTCTATTGCCTCTGATTTCTGCCCTAAAACTCGGTAACGCTCGGCTTCCACTAAATAAAATTTGTGCACGTAATTTTCTGGAGCACGATCGGCCCACTTTTTCATCTTTTCCTGGTTTTTAGCTACCCGTTGAAGAATGTCTTGCTGTTGTGCCTCAGAAACCTGAGAATAAATTGCCAGATGTGCTAAAGAATCATAGGTGTAGCAGAGTGGAACTATGAATAAACCTGTCGCGCCACCTATATATTTTTCGGCTGCGATCGCCGCTTCCACCGCCAAATCCAACTTGCCAAACAGATAACATAGACTCAGTTCGGTAGCATAGAAATAGTAAAGCACAGTCCGATCGCCCGATCGCTCGAGGGCTGGCACAATTTCCTCGCGATCGAAGGCATCTCCACGAAGCCGCCAAGGTTCAGCAGCATCGCCAATCAGATTTAAAATTGCTTGCTGAAAAACAGTCAGATGGCTGGTAAGTCCTTCTTGGTTAAGGTGGGCAATCTGAGTTCGGAAGGCAGCGCTCTCTCGACTGAGATCGCTTAGTTCTCTGCCCATAAACCAACAGTATGAAATGTAAATAAATCCGCAAATGGTAGCCGATTCTAAATCTCCCGTTTCCAGTCCCACTTGGTAGCCTTCCCGGAGAAAAGGTAAGCTATTCTTGAGCGGTTCTTTCCAATGCCACACGCTACAGTAAATTCCGACATAGACTCTGGCTTTCATCTCTTTGGCATTAAAATGTTCTAGCAACAAAAGTGCTAGTTTTGCACACTGATAGCCAAAGTCAATCTCTTCTGTCATCCCACAAAGTATCAATCCATAGTAAGCATACCCATTTGCAGAGCATGAGGCATTGCCATATTGAACAGATAAATTTACCTGTTCGAGGACAATAAATGGTAAGAGCGCTGGAGTTACAACAAAAGCAGAAGAAGAGACGGCTGTAAGAATGCGTACAACTGCTAACTTGTTAGGGTCTTTCATCTGAGGCAGAGTTATTAAGTCCAGAGGTTGCCTTCCAGCCAAGATGGATTTAGTCGCCTCGAATGCCTTTGTAATATCTAATTGACTGGGTTGCTCTGGAAGACTGGTTCCTAGACGCTCGACACTCTTTAGGGCAATCTGCACTGCCTCTACAAATTGATGTTGAGCTTGAGCAGCTTGAATTTGAATTTCATAGACCTTAATCGTATCCAACAGGTTTTTAGAGTGTTCTGCAATGATTGCTGCCAATTGTTTCATCTGCTCGAATTTGCCGCTCAGATAAGCGGTTTCAGTGGCAGCTTCGTAGAGGGCTAAGGTTAGCTCGTACTGCGGTTGCCACCGCTCCTCACCTAACAAGGCGATGCCCGTAGTACAATACTCAAATGCGGCTGTATAGGCAGTTGCCGCTCTGGCTTTTTGTCCGGCTTTCAGATTGAGTTTGGCAAGTTCTATTTGCCCAGCTTTAGAGAGGATCAGGGATTTGCCGATATTAAGTTGGTTAACAATCTCAAACAGTTTTTCTTCTTTTTCGGCAGGGGAGGTATGAGTCAGTAACAGTTGCCCTATTTTTAGGTGAGCGATCTGTTTTTGCTCGTCGGGAATCAGGGAATAAGCGGCTTGTTGGACGCGATCGTGCAGGAATTTATAAGTTGGGTTTGCAGCCGACTGGGTGGCAGTTAGGGAATCTGTTTGAATGAAGAATTTATAGATTTCCGTAGTGGGAAGAATGAAACCTTCTTGTAAAGCTTTCCAGAGAAATGCTGCTGTTTCTTCCGGCGACTTTTCAGCCACAATCGCCAGCGTATTCATATCAAACTGTGCCCCAATACAAGCAGCAAGTTTGAGAACTTCCTGAGTTTGTGTCGGTAGCTTCTGCAATTGGACTGCCATAAATTCGACAACATCATCGGTGATAGCTAAAGCTCTGACTTGAGCAATATCGCATTGCCAATGCCGGATATCCCAATCAAAAGTAATCAGATTATCGTCATGCAATGCCTTAAGAAATTGTGTTGCAAAGAAGGGATTACCTTTGGTTTTTTGATACACTAATTCTGTCAATGGTTGAGCTAAAAGCAGATCGCAATTCAGCGTATTTGCTACTAACTGATTCATATCTGGTAAACTCAACGGTTGTAGCGTAATGGTATTTACCGTCGCCTCAGCTTTGACAATTTCATCCACCGTCAAGATAAATGGATGAACGGGCGACACTTCGTTATCCCGATAAGCACCCAACACCAATAAATGCCCCGTATCCTCCATCAACAGTTGTAATAACTTCAAAGATGCGCCATCCGCCCACTGCAAATCGTCCAAAAATATTACTAACGGATGTTGTTCTGTGGTAAAGACTTGCACAAATTTTTGCATTAACAAATTGAAGCGATTTTGGGCGGCGCTTCCTGATAGTTCTGATGCCGGATGTTGAGGGCCAATGATGCGTTCTAATTCAGGAATCACCTCAATCAGCACTTGCCCATTGTCTCCAACTGCTGACAAGATATTAGTTTTCCAAGCGTGTAACTGAGCATCCGATTCTGATAGTAATTGATCCATCAAATCTCGAAACGCTTGCACAAAAGCCGAAAAGGGAATATTCCGCTGAAATTGGTCGTATTTGCCCTTAATAAAATAACCGCGCTGACGAACAATCGGTTTATGAACTTCATTCACCACTACAGTTTTGCCTATGCCTGAAAAACCTGCCACTAGCATCATTTCTCCCCCCCTTACTCCCCCCTCAGCAAGGGGGGAAAGAGAGGGGTTAGCGACTCGTTCAAAGGCATTAAGGAGGGTTTTAACTTCCGGTTCTCGCCCGTAGAGTTTCTCTGGAATTAAGAAGCGGTTTGTCAGATCCCGTTGTCCGATTTCCAAGGTGGGGATTGTGCCTCTTTGTTGCCCCTGTAACATTACATCCGCATTAATTAGCGATCGCGCAATTTCTAAATCATATTTTAACCCGAAAGCGCTCTGATAGCGGTTTTCCGCATTTTTGGCCATCAGTTTGCTGACAATCGCCGAGAGAAATGGGGGAATAGCTGGATTTAAAGTGTGAACTTTTGGGGGAATCTTAGCGATGTGACAGTGGACTAATTCCATCAGATCGTTCGATGCAAAGGGCAATTGTCCGGTGAGTAGTTCATAAAATGTGACACCTAGAGAATAGAAATCAGTGCGGTAGTCAATACCTCGATTCATGCGTCCAGTTTGTTCTGGTGATAGGTAGGCGATAGTGCCTTCTAAAACATTGGGATTTTGAATTTCTTGGGTTTCTCTGGGTAGCAGGGAAGAAATACTGAAGTCAATTAGTTTGACTTGTTTGGTATCGGGATTAATCAGAATATTAGCAGGTTTAATATCTTTGTGAATCACGCGCTGGTGAATTAGTCCGTCGAGACTGTTGGCAAGCTGGATAGCTATGTCGAAAAAATCTGCTAAAGCTAAAATATTAGATGATTCTGCTGTTGGTTCTGCTATTTTTTGGTGCAGATATTCTAGTAATGAAATGCCGCCAAAGTCTTCCATTACTAAAGCATAGGCATTTTTGTAAGGTGCTAAATCGAGGGGTTGAACAATACTGGGGAGGTCGAGATTTTTGGCAATCGTATATTGGTTGCGAAAGTGTACGAGTTCGTTAAAGGTAGGATATTCGCTTCGCAGAAGTTTGATAACTACTGGCTGCCGATCGCGGATACGGATGCCTCGATAGACGAGGGTGCGCGTACCTGTGTAAAGCTCTTCTGTTATTTGATAACCTGACAAATGTGGGTGCGCGTTCATAATTCATTTATCCTCTTATTAGACAACGTTTGAATTAGAATATTCTACAGTTTGCTTTTTTCCTACTACAATTATATTCTATTATTTAATAGGGAGAGCGATCTCAAAAATAGTACCCTCACTAGGTAAAGAATGAACTGTAATTTGTCCCTGATGTTTTTCTTCAATTATTTGCCGTGCGATCGCCAATCCCAATCCCGTACCTTTTCCTACTCCCTTAGTTGTAAATAAATGTTCAAAAATCTTCGATTGTACCTCTGTACTCATACCAATTCCATTGTCTTTAATCCGAATGATTGCCTGCTTGTGGTCGCTTGCTAGCTCTGTCTGAACACTAATCTTATTGTTTATTTCCCTATAATTAAGTCCAGCATTCGATTCTTCTACTGCATCTATAGCATTACTTAAAATATTCATGAATACCTGATTTAATTGTCCCGCATAGCATTCGATTAAGGGGAGATTGCCATAATCTTTAACCACTTGGATTTCTGGGCGAGTATCGTTGGCTTTCAGACGATGTTTGAGGATCATAATCGTGCTATTAATCCCATCATGGATATTACAAGCTACAGGACGATCGCTATCAGCACGAGAGAAGTTTCTGAGACTCACGCTAATGTCTTGAATCCGCTTCACACCTTCTTGCATCGATTCAACTAAATTGGGTAAGTCTTCTCGAATATAGTCAAGTTCAATGGTTTCTATTTCCTCTTGAATCTCTGGATGTAGTTGGGGATATTTTTGTTGCACTAGATCGATCAATCCAAACAAATCGTTAATGTAATCTAAGGCAGGGGTAATATTGCCAGTAAGGAAGCTGATCGGGTTATTAATTTCGTGGGCAACGCCAGCCACTAAGTTGCCCAAAGCTGACATTTTTTCACTTTGGACTATTTTAATTTGAGCTTGTTTGAGATCGGTTAATGCTTGTTGTGCTGCTTGATATAACCGGGCATTTTCTAAGGAAATAGCAGCTTGAGAGCTAATCAGATTTAACACTTCAATGCGCTCGGTCGTAAATGCCCCCGCCATCAGGTTATTTTCCAGATATAAAACTCCTATCAACTGCCCTTGATTGAGAATTGGGCTACAAAGAATGCTTTTTGGCTGGTGGTTTTGAATGTAATTATCCCCAGCAAACTGAGAATTCATTCCCGCATCCGCCAGCACCAGAGGTTTCAAAGTCCGCTTGACAGTATTCACCAAACTAATCGCTAAATCGGGGCTTGATTCTAGGGCAATTGATGGTAAAATTTGTGGTGATTGCCCCTCTTCTACAAGGGCTACTAATTTTAAATCTGTATCTTGTTTGAGTAGTAAAACACACTTGGTTGCCCCAGCATTAGTAATTACTATTTCTAGAAGAATAGTTAGGAGCCGATTGAGTTCAATTTCCCCAGAAATAGCTTGAGAGGCTTTGAGTAAAGTTGCTAAATCTAGGACTTCAGAGGCACTACTAGAAGTGCGCGTAGAAGCGATCGTTCCCAGGGCGATCGCTCCCTTGAAGGAAGTAGAGGAATGAGATTGCTGAAGGATGGGAGCCAGGAGTTGGCTATAACGTTTTTCCAGAGCGTCTACTTTAGCCTTAGCTCCCCAACGACTGTAAGCATAGTAAGCCTCGATCGCATAAAGTTGGGCAAATTTTTCTTTACCCCACTCTAGGTAAAATTTCGCCGCCAGTTCATTAGCTAGTGCTTCTTCGTTGAGGAATTGATTTTCTTTGGCTAGTTGGATGGCGCGATCGTACAAATCTACTGCGCCTGCTTTGTTGCCCAAAACCCGTTGCCGTTCAGCCTCCACTAAATACCATTTATGCAAATAATTCATCGGGGCATTTTGCGCCCATTGATGCAGAATAGTTTGATGGGTTTCAGCTTGGGCAAGCATTTCGGCTTGCTCTGGTTGTGGCTGAGTGGGAAAGAGTACCAAGTACGTAAGTGCGGCATAAAAATGGAAAACGGGAACCACAAACATTCCCGATATCGCCATCAAATACAGCTTGACTTGGGTGATGTAGTCGAGGGCAGCTTGATAATTGCCCCATGAGTAGGCAAGCAGCAGTTTGTAGATGTAGGCAAGCGCGATCGGTATGAGATCGTTATCCTGCTGGTGCTTGGGCAGCATCACCGTTTCATCGTAGGCATTACCAATTAAGCAATCTGGTTGGTTGACCGTTTCTCTCAAATGCTTTATCGTTTGCCCAGTTATGCCCAAATAAATATGCGCCGAATCTTGTTTCATTTGAGCCAGAGCAGCACTGTAAACGGCGAATTCGGAGGCCAAAGTGTCTAGGTCTACACCTGCCAAAAGCGCAATAGTCATGCAAGCTGTCATGCTGTAGCCAGCAAAGAGAAAATCGCCTGTTTCCATACCTGCCGTGTAGCTATCTTTGAGCACCGGTATCGTTGCCAAGAGCGATTCTTGATGATGTTGAATGAGAGACCCAAACAGGTTTAGAGTGTTAGACTTCATGGACTGAGCATTCAACCTCTCCAGCAACGAGAGCGCTAATCTACCAAACTTGTAGCCTGCTTCGACTTCGCCCAAAAAGGTACACAGCACCATTCCATGAATCACATATCCTACTGTCGAGACGGGGGCATTGCCAAATTGGAGCGACAACCGCACCATCGTTGCGCCCAAGAGGGGCAGTAAACCTGGCATTCCCTGGATCACTGGTGTAGACAACACTCCTAACAGTTGCATCGCGGCTTGAGCAGTGCGATCGCTCATCATCGGTAGGTCAATCAGCCCTGCAATTTCTCTGTCTTGGAGTTGGTGATTAAGGTCTTGTAAGGCTTTGCCAATCTTGGTTTCGTCTACTTCCGTCGGGAGTTCTACCCCCAATTGCGCTAGAGCCTCTCTTCCCACTGCGATCGCCGCTAACATTAGGCTTCTAGCCGTTAGTGCCACAATTTGAATTTCGTAGATTTTCACCTTGTCGAAAATTGTCTGAGCTGATTGCAACACCACTGCTGCCATCTCTTCCATGCCGTCGAGGTCAGCATTCAAATAAGCGGCTTCGGCGGAGGCAACATAGAGTTTTAGGGTCAATTCATACTGACTTTGCCAACAATTTATCTCTAGTAGCCCAATGCCCGTTTGCAGATAAACTCTTGCCGCAGCATAAGCTGTAGAATTTCTGGCTTTCTGTCCTGCTTTTAAATTAAGTTG
>NZ_JAQMUA010000145.1:0-17844 GCF_028330895.1 Kamptonema animale CS-326
CCCCTATTCCTTCTTCCTGAAATAGCTTACAATCGATCAAGGATTATTTTGCACGAACATGATCAAACTGAGATTAAAACGATACGGTAAAAAACGGGAGGCAAGCTACCGGATTGTAGCGATGAATAGTACCTCCCGTCGGGACGGCCGCCCTCTTGAAGAACTAGGTTTCTACAACCCCAGAACAGACGAAACAAGGCTGAATATCCCAGGGATTGTCAAGCGTCTCCAACAAGGTGCTCAGCCGACTGACACTGTGCGCGATCTACTGAGAAAAGCTAATGTTTTTGAACAAGTCGGAGCAGGAGCTAACCTTGAGTCCAGTAATCCAGCGATCGCCAGCTAGTCCTGATTATGTGGGGCTGGTGCGCTTTTTAATCGAGCCTTTTTTAGAATCACCTGGGTCTTTGCGAGTTGATTGCGAACTACACCCGCGCCAATCGCGGACGTGGATTCGGCTGGCTTTTGACGAGCCAGATAAGGGGCGCGTGTATGGCAGGGGCGGGCGCAACATTCAGGCAATTCGGACTGTACTGGAAGCGGTGGCAAAAACAGCAAGCGAATTCGTGTATTTAGATATATACGACGCTCAAGAGGGCGAGCCCCGCTACTCCAATCCTAAGAGCGATTCGCGCTATGGAAGTGCTAGGGGCGATCGCGACAGCCGCGACAGCAGACCCCGGAGTAGAGATATAGGTGGCAGACCATCGAGAGAACCTTCCCGCCGTTCAAGTCTGCCCCCAATTAAACCTAACAGAAGCAATCCAGACTTCGGTTAGCAATTTTAGGGTGTTGGCAGTCTCTCCATCATATATATCTGTTGAGGAAGGCCGCGTTGCCCCCTTGAATGCTAGGGCTTACGCTAAGCCCCTAGCTTTTTTATAGGCTTTAACGGCAGGAGGCAGGAGGCAGGAGGAAAATGCAATAATAGAAATGGTTTGGGCGATCGAGAATGTCCTAACCGTTTAATCAGGAAAAATTGCATCATAAAGAGATAAGTCTATGGCGGCAATTGAGAGTTTTAATTGGAGGGAGCTTATGTTGGCATGACAGAAATATTAACCATCGAATTACCGAGTGTTGAGAGCGCGATCGCGATCGCGGGTTATCAAGAAGAAAATCTCAAAATCTTGACTAAACAAACCGGGGCTAATGTAGTCTTGCGAGGGCAAGAGCTAGTGCTTTCTGGGACAGAAAATCAAGTAAAATTGTGCGAGAAATTAGTGCGATCGCTTACCCAATATTGGAAAACTGGTAAAAGCATTTCTGGAGTAGATATCCTCACCGCACGCCACGCCTTAGACACCAACCGCCAAGAGGATTTACAAGACTTGCAGCGCGACGTATTCGCCAAAACCCGACGAGGCGAAGAAATTAGAGCCAAAACCTTTCGACAGCGGCAATACGTCCAAGCTTTACGCACCCACGACCTCACATTTTGCATCGGCCCGGCGGGTACCGGCAAGACCTATTTAGCAGCAATTCTGGCAGTGCAAGCGCTTCTTTCTAAGCAGTACGAACGGCTGATTTTAACACGCCCAGCGGTGGAAGCTGGCGAAAAATTAGGATTTTTGCCTGGTGATTTGCAGCAGAAAGTCAATCCTTATTTGCGGCCTCTGTATGACGCTTTATACGAAATGATTGAACCAGAAAAAATGTCTGATTTAATGGAAAAGGGAACTATAGAAGTAGCTCCTTTAGCGTATATGCGCGGTCGTACTCTTAGCAATGCGTTTGTGATTTTAGATGAAGCCCAAAATACTACACCAGCGCAGATGAAAATGGTATTAACTCGTTTGGGTTTTCGTTCCCGAATGGTAGTTACGGGCGATCTAACTCAGACCGATTTGCCCTATAATCAACAGTCTGGATTATCAGTGGCCCATCATATTCTGCGTCACGTTGAAGGTATTGCTTTCTGCGAATTTTCTCAGGCGGATGTTGTGCGACATCCTTTAGTCCAGCGAATTGTCGCTGCTTACGAACAACACGAAAAATAATCTTTGTAGTAACGCTATGTTATAAAGATGACAAACTCAGGTGCAGAGCATTATTTTGAGAAAGATGTATTTCCGTTGTTTTACACTAACTTTTAGTACAGAGAGGTAAAAAAATGATTGGTGACTACAAATTGTCAAGCGTAAAAAATGGGATGGGTTATTTCGCTCGTGTTGTAGTAGAAGCTATGCTTTTTTCTGAAAAAGAATTGGTAATAGATGCCATAGGTCATCAGATCAATAGGAATGAATGTGAGGTTAATGCAGAAACACATAAAGACTGGATTAATGCAGCAATTGAAGGTGCAAACTACACTTTAAAACACATCAAGCAATTAGATGAAATCAACAAATACGATGTTAAACTTATTAAAGTTATTGGACTTGAAACTGATACTACAGAAGATACTGTAAGAACGGCAGCCTCTATTGCTACATGGCGAGCTATAAATCTAAATTGCCCAGAACCTGAGCCTGTATTTGACAAAAATTGGTATGTTGTATTTCCTGTAAGAAATCAACACATTTAATTTTTAGTTTTTTTAGTCTAGTTACTTAACAACTCACAAAATTATGCCTAATCTTAAAGAATTTCTAGAAGAATGTGAAAACCTCGGCACACTGCGTTTAATTGTTACAAGTAGTGCGGCTGTACTAGAAGCGCGGGGTAAGATTCAAAAGCTTTTCTACGCAGAGTTACCGAAAGGTAAATATGCAAATATGCACACAGAAGGCTTTGAATTTCACCTGAATATGGACAAAATTACGCGGGTAAAATTTGAAACTGGTGAGGCCAAACGGGGCAATTTTACTACTTATGCAGTGCGCTTTTTAGATGAAAAAGAAGAACCTGCTTTGAGTGCATTTTTGCAGTGGGGAAAACCAGGGGAATATGAACCGGGACAAGTTGAATTTTGGCACGAATTAAAGGAGAAATATGGGGAGGTTTGGGAACCAGTACCAGTACAGGAGATTTAGTTTATTTTGTTGAAAGTAATTGCATTCTTTAGTTTCTTTCTAGTTACATTGCTTTCAAGTGCTGAGGCTCAAGCTGGTATTTTAGCAGATAGATTAGCTAGTTTTCCGCATTGGGAAAGCAAGCCGCTTGTCGCCTCAGCTAAGGGAGATTTGATTTATCCAGAATGGATGGCTGGTAACTGGACTGTAGAGAGCACGCTAGTGGATTTAGCAGCGCCTTTAGCGCCAGATATCGTAACACCTGGATTTGATAGCAATCGCCAGTATTTAAATCAGCCAGTTAGATTTAAAGTTCGATTTCAGGCTGTAAATGCTCAGTTAAATACGATGAGTTTAGTTGAAAATTTACCTGCATCTAAGTCTAACTTATTAACAGGAGGAGATAAAAATCACAATAAAATTGTGGCAGATAGAGCTTTTAATGGGTTGAATATTGGTAGAGCTTATTTAGGTGATAATGGGGTGCTTTCCGTGAAAGTCGATCCGCATAATCCTAACCGTCAAATTACCTTGTTGAAAGGCGATCAACAATTGGTTTATATTATCACCAATCGCGGTAGCGAAATGCCTGAGAAAAATGAGTTCATAGCTACCGAAATTTCTCAGCAGATATTTCAAGGGGAATCTCAGATTTATTTGAATGAGGTAGAAACAACCACTGCTTATCAGTTTTTAGAGTCGGATAATAAAATTTTAGCATATCAAGTGACTGCGATTTATTTATCGCCCCAAGACCCAGATTATTTTGCAGCAATTGGTCGCCCCGTAGCTCTTTATCGATATCATTTAAAGTTAGTCAAATAAATAAAACTTACCAATCATTTAGAGTTACTATATTTACGAATAGCATTATTCATCAGGTTTATTTGCTCTGCATGAAATGATGGTGGCATTAAGCTATGAATTGTATGATCGAGTCCATCGTGCATTACATCAGTCGGAAGTGAAGAATGATCTAGACCTAGTGTATGACCAATTTCATGGGCAATGGTATTAGCAATTAAATTAGACATTTGATTAACACTCAGGCTAGCATTGTAAGAAGCATAGAATACTCGATCGATGCGGATAATAGCACGGTTTGTAACTACGCCTGATTGGAAACTAGCAACACCAAGATAGTCAACAGGTTGGTTATCGGCGAATATATAGACATGAGTAAAGTCTTCACCCCATTCTTTGGGATCGGGGATATCTGATGTTAAAAATACCTTAACGCTTCTAAATGCACCGTATAGTTTCGAGAAAGCATCTATAATTAGGGAAAACATCGCTTCTCTATTTTCTGAGGTGACATCCATTTCGGACACATCTACCCAAATGCAACGACGGAAATCGCTATTCTTATCTATTAGAAATTTGCCACAAGCAGGGCAAAAATCCCACTGAGGTTGAATGCGGAAACGACATCCCTGACAGCGAGGTTTGGGGGGTCTAGTCAGGTTTAGCCGTTGCGAAAGAGGGAGTGTGAGCTTACGATTGTGTTTGGTTAAGTCTAGGCGATCGTACAGAGACATTTACAGCGTAAGTGTTTTTAAATTTAGGTAGTGAGGAAGTGCTTAAGAATATTTGCTAATAAGTTCCCCTAACCCATTAACCTTAACACCGTCACCAACTGCGGCCATTTTCCACTCATTATTATGTCTGTAGATTTCAGCCATAATCATCCCAGTCATACCTTTGTATTCAGAACCAGATAGGTTATATCTGGCGAGTTCTTTATTATTGGAGGTATTAACCAGGCGTACAAACGCATTTTCAACTAACCCAAAGTCTTGTTTTCGAGCAAGGCAATCGTAAATGTTAACTGTAAAAACCAGTTTCACAATCTCTAATGGCATTCGAGATAAATCTACCAAAATTTGCTCGTCATCTCCATCTCCAGCACCCGTGAGATTATCGCCGAGATGCGTAATTGCTCCTGAACGGTGGGAGAGATTACCAAAGTAAACAATATTCGCAACATCCTTTACTTTGCCATTTTGGTCTAAACAAATCACGGAAGCATCTAGGTCACAATCATGAGTATTGCTGAAGGCTCCAAATAAACCACTTCCTGAACGTTTGACAACATCCCACCCCAATCCACACATCAGTTTTGTTAGTCCTGGTGCTTCTTTAGAAAGCGAGATCCTCTGTCCTTTTTGTAGTTGAATTGCCATTGATTTTATCTCCTAGCTATAGCGGTCGAGTAGTGCTTGTAAGCCACCTTGATAACCTGCTCCCACTGCGTTAAGTCGCCACTCACCATCTTTACGATAAAGTTCAGCCATAATCAGGGCTGTTTCTATGGAATAATCTTCTACAAGATCGTAGCGAACTGCTTCTTGTTGTGTTTCCATATTGACGAGGCGAACGAAGGCATTTTGGACTTGACCAAAATTTTGACGGCGTTGTTGGGCTTCATGTATAGTGACAGCTACAACTATTTTTTGGATATCCGCAGGCACTTTTTTCAGATTGATTTTGATGACTTCATCATCACCCTCACCTGCACCCGTGAGGTTATCCCCCATGTGCTGAATTGATTTGTCAGGATCGGGACTTGTGAGGTTATTATAAAAAATGAAATGGTTGTCAGAAATTAATTTTTCATTAGCCCCTAAGAGGAATAATGATGAGTCTAGATCGAAGTCGAAACCCGTGTCTGTAGCTTTAATATCCCATCCCAGTCCCACAAATACTGTTGAGAGTCCGGGTGAAATTTTATCGAGCGATACACGCTGTCCTTTTGTCAGTGAAACCGCCATTATTCAGTCCTCCTCTTTTTGGGATTAAGCGATCTATGGGTAAAGTTGAAATGCTTGTTTAACGATCTGCTGAAAGCAGCTTAAAACCTTAAAATTAATATTTTAATCTTATAAGCAAAGTGTAAAAACGTCAATAGTTTTGACAAATCTTTATTATTTTTTTATGCGATCGGACAGAGTGCGATCGCACTATGTAATTAACCAATTAAGAACCTAAATCAATAAACTATTAATATTGCGAATCCCAGAATTTCTATATTTATGATATGATACTGTGTCCACAACTTGAAAGGGTGAGAAGTAATGAGTCGGAGTGAAGCTGAAGTCCGTAGCCAAAAAATTGATGAGTTGCGATCGCAAGGGATAGAGCCTTATCCCAGTCAGTCTTACGCGCGATCGCACACAGCTAAAGACGTACATGAATTATTTAGCCAGCCAGGAAAAGAACTCCAAAACGGAGAAACTGACCCCGAAGAAATTTCTCTCCGAGTTTGCGGCCGCATTACATCCAAGCGTGATAGTGGTAGCATTTGCTTTATTGACTTGAAGGATTTTTCAGACAAGATTCAACTCAAAATTGAGAAAAAAATCGTTACTGGCGAATCTGGTTTGAGTTTTAAACAAGTACAAAAATTACTTGATGTCGGAGATTTTGTCGGTGTGGAAGGAATTGGCTGCCGCACCCCACGCGGAGAACTTTCTATTTTGGTGCGAGAATTAAAGGTATTATCAAAAGCTACGATACAATTTCCTGATGCTTATTACGGCGTTAATGACCCAGAAATTTGTCGCCGTCATCGGGAGATGGATTTAGCAGGGAACCAAGCATCTCTCAATCGTTTTGCTCTTCGCAGCCGCATCCTTCAGAGTATCCGTTCCTATCTGTGGAAGGCAGATTTTCATGAGATAGAAACACCTACATTGCAAGCTATTTACGGCGGTGCTGCTGCCCGGCCTTTTATTACTCATCATAATGCTTTAGATGTAGATTTGTACTTGCGAATCGCTCCCGAATTATTTTTAAAGCGGGCAATTTGCGGCGGTTTCGATCGCGTTTTTGAACTAGGACGGGTATTTAGAAACGAGGGTGTTGATAGTACCCACAATCCTGAGTTTACATCTTTAGAAGTTTACCAATCTTATGCTGATTACTTCGACATTTTGACTGTTGTAGAAGATGTCATGTGCTATGCAGCTAATGCTATTTTTGGTGATATTAAGGAAATAGAAAATCAGGGAGAAATCATTAGTTTAGAACGAAAATTTGATTACACCCATACATATCCGGGTTTTAATGGTAAGCATTGGCAAGTGAAAACGATGGTGGAAGCGGTTAAAGATGAAACGCAACTAGATTTTGAAAGTTTGAGTTTGGAGGAAGCGATCGCATCTGCCCAAAAATTAGAATTACACCTTTCTAAACTCGAAAAACAAAGTTTAGGCTACGTACTCTACGCCATATTTGACAAAGTAGTTGTCCCTAAACTGATTCAGCCTACTTTCATCATTGACTTTCCTGTAGAAGTTAGTCCCCTAGCAAAAGGACACCGTAGCAAACCTGGATTTGTGGAACGCTTTGAGCTATTTATCAATGGTACAGAATACTCAAACGGCTTCTCCGAATTGAACGATCCCAAGGAACAAAGAAAGCGATTTGAGGAACAGCTAGCCCAGAAAGATGCAGGCGATGATGAAGCACATCCTATGGATGAAGACTTTATTCAAGCTTTATCTTTAGGGATGCCGAATTGTGCGGGGATGGGCATAGGTATAGATCGGTTAGTGATGCTTTTGACTAACACTCAAAGTATTCGCGATGTGGTGATGTTCCCGACTATGCGGCCTGTTAAAGATTCTTAGATCGTCGATCGATTGTGCTTATAGGGGCGGGTTCGCTAAAATTTTAGATGAGAAAATTAGAAGATAAGTAAATCCACCTAATCAAACATAAGATCGGGATGGCTAAAAAGCTGAATGTATAAACATTCTTCCTTCTTCCTTCTACTTAAACCCGCCTCTACCAATGAAATTAACTAATCTACTACGATCGATTTTTACCGCATAAACGAACCAACAACAACATTAAAATCATCAGCTAAAGGATTGCCCAAAGCCTTAAATTTCCACTCTCCACCATCTCTGTAAACTTCCCCAATCAACATAGTTATCTTACCCTCGAAAGAAGACTCGCTCGACAAACTATAGCGAGCTATTTCTTTCCCCGTTGCATCTATAGCCCTCACAAAGGCATTTGCTACCATCCCAAAATGTTGTTTTCGCTCTTTAGCCTGGTAGATATTCACACCCAAAATTATCTGATGATATTGTTCAGATAGAGAACTGAGCCTCACTACTATCTGCTCATCGTCTCCTTCACCTGCACCCGTCCGATTATCGCCTAAATGAACTACCATTTTATCTTTAGATTCCAAATGCCCGTAATAAATGACATCTTCTTTATAATTCTTTAACTTGCCATTTTCCCCCAATAAAAGAGCATAAGAATCTAAATCAAAATTCCCACCGCCGCTTCCAAAAAGTCCACCTTTTGACTTCCCTATATCCCAGCCTAAACCCATTGTCAGTTTCGACAAATCGTATTCGCTTTTACTCAGAATAATGCTTTGTCCTTTCGTCAAATTAATAGCCATAATTTTCTATGTTTCTAAGGTTTATCTATGCTGGAGTTTGGTAATTGTAATCTGAAAACTGGTCTGAATTTACCTCGAAAGGCTCTGTCTATGGTAAAATATGTTTCATTCGTGCTGATTTTATCCAATTGGGGTATTCAGTTGTCAACAAATCATATAATTCCTCATCGGCAATAGCTTCGGGATCTTCTACACTAAAAAAATCGGCATTATCTAAGTAGCCATTTTTCATTTCGTCAAGTTGCTCTAAAAAGCTAAAATCGCTTGTCATCGCCTTTGCAAACCAACCACCAATTCCCTTACTTTTGACATCCTTACGGGACTTCCCAATCGCCATAAACTGCCAAAATATTGGCTCGTATGCCGACCATTTTAACTGTTGTTTAGTCTCCGGCTCGTCAGCAGTAGCTCCATCTGTGACAAACATTACATAAACAGGTTGATTTGCTGCAATCCCTGAGTTACGCGATCCTCCGCGACCATCAGGATAATAGAATTTTCTGATCTCTTTCATTACTTTACCATAATAAGTCCCCCCTTCTAAAGGATATTGATGTAGTATATTGTGAATAAAGTTGGGGAAATTATCTACTGTCATTTCACCCGGATTGTGGGCATTAACTCCAAAGAGAAATATATCAATAGAACCATCGTCATCAAATCGACATCCTAAAGCCAGAATCTTCTCTGCTAAGCGCTGAATTTTTCCAGAATTGTAGAGGGAAGTCATCGACCCAGAAATATCAAGACAAAGTGCCACCTTCGCCTGGTGATTTGTTAAATTAGCTTTTGCAAGCGATATATCTACTTTTTTAACAAGGTCGAAAATGTGCGGCGCTTTCTCCTCAAGCTTTTTCTCTAGCATGATAGCTTTCAGATTTTTGTTGCCATGTTCAGGAGGTGGTAATTTAGGTAAAGTAGGTTCTACTTTTTTATCGGGCTGTTTAATTTCTACATAATATTTATCAACAAAACTTTGTAATCCCTGTTTATAACCTTGTCCTAAAGCCTGAAACCTCCAGGTTCCATCTTTTCTATAAAATCGTCCAAACTCTACAGCCGTTTCTTCTGAAAAAGCCTCTTGTAAATCATACCGTGCGAGTTCAATTCCTGTATCTCGATCGTAAAATCGAATAAAAGCTTTTTTGATTTGACTGAAGTTTTGATTTTTTGCCTGTCCTTCGTGAATAGTGACAACAAAAATCATTTCTTCAATCGCTGAATTTACCTTAGCCAAATTTACATAAATTGTCTCGTCATCTCCTTCAGATTGACCAGTCTTATTGTCTCCAGAGTGTCTGAGAGAATCATCCAAAGATTGAAGGTTATTATAAAATATAAAATATTTTTCATCGGGAACTTTGCCATCAGTTCCTAACATAAAAACAGAGGAATTAATGTCATATTTCTCATTAGCTTTCGAGTCCCTTAAGCCATTCTCTACGTGCCATCCAAGGGCGATAGCCACCTTGGTTAAATTTGGAGCTTCTTGAGAAAGATTAAATCTTTCGCCCTTCTTTAATTGAATTGCCATTTTGTTTATATCCTCATTCAGTCTGATTACTAAAATCAAGGGGAATATTCACCCCTATTTTGAATTTCCCCTTGATATATTTACCTTAGTCTGATAGAGTTTGTGTTAGGCATACTTGTCTACAAAACTTTGCAAGCCAGCATTATAACCTTGTCCTACTGCTTGGAATCTCCATTCGCCATCTTTCTTGTAAAGCCGCCCAAACTCAATGGCAGTTTCTCTAGAAAAATCCTCATCCAGATCGTACTTAGTTACTTCTGTGGAGGTAGTAGTGTCGTAAATCCGAATAAAAGCATTCCTGACTTGACCAAAGTTTTGTCTTCTGGTTTCAGCTTCGTGGATAGTGACAACAAAAACAATTTCTTCCACAGAAGCATCTACTTTGGATAAATCAACTAGAACCGTTTCATCATCTCCTTGACCTTCTCCGGTTCTGCTATCTCCCAAATGTTTTACTGAACCGTTTGGGGATTCTTTATTGTTGTAAAAAACGAGGTATTTTTCGCTAGGAAGTTTCCCACTTGTACCCAGCATAAATACAGAAGCGTCCAAATCAAACGCTGCACCTGTGTCTGTAGCGTTGAGATCCCATCCTAAACCAATGCCAGCATTTTTTAGCCCTGGTGCTTCTTTGGAAAGATTGATTCTCTCGCCTTTGCTCAGATTGATAGACATCCGTATTACCTTGGTAGATTAAACAGCTTTCACTAATACCAACTATAGCAAATTTTACAGATTTTTGACAACTTGCTGTTGATATTCTTCCTCAGTCATTAATTCTTGCGTATTTTCTACTCGATCTAAAAATACGATCCCATCTAAATGGTCATATTCATGTTGAAAAATTCGGGCTACAAAATCCGTCAATTCTTGTCGATGTAGTTTCCCATCACGAGTGGTATATTCAATCTCAATCGCTTGGGATCTCGGTACTAACCCGCGAATTCCCGGAATGCTCAAGCAACCTTCCCAGTCTTTTACTAAGTCATTTGAGCGTGCAATAATTTGGGGATTAATCATCGCTGTGGGTTCCATTGTCGGTGCTTGTGGATAGCGAAGACTGGGACGTGAAGCGACGATAAACAAACGGTAAGATTGAGCAACTTGAGGGGCAGCAATTCCCACGCCATTAGCATTTTGTGCTGTATGAATTAAGTTGTCAATCAGTTTTTGCAACTGCTCATCTTCAAGATTTTCGATAGTTTGAGCTTGGCGACGCAGTACCGGATTCCCTAATTGAGAAATTTGTAATATTTCAGCCATGATTTACTGTTAATTCATGTGAATGGGTAATGGGTAATGGGTAATTGGTAATGGGTAATTGGTAATTGGGAATTGAGAATTGCTAATGGCTAATGGCTAATTGCTAATTACCCATCTTCCCCATCTCTCTTTCCCTAGTCCCTAGACCTGAGCATCGTAGTCCCTTCTTTAGCGGGCAGATTGAACTGGGAGATTTCCCGGTTTTACTTCCAAATTAATCAGCTTACCATCGCGATTTACCTCTACTTGTAAAGAAGTACCCACCTTAGTATTCTGTACCAATTTTTGCACCGATTCCGATTTGAGCATGGGCTGATTATTAATCTTCTGAATGACATCTCCCGGCCGGAAACCCGCCCTAGCAGCAGGAGAAGCAGGAACAACGCTGTTAATTAAAATTCCTTCGCTAACATTGACACGAATTCTGCTATTAGGATCGTTGTTAACTAGCTGCTGAATTTCGGGTGTCAGCGTCGCCATTTCAATACCTAAATAAGCGTGTTCAACTTTGCCTGTTGTAATCAATTGTTGAGCAATTTGCTGTGCTTCATTAATAGGAATTGCAAATCCTAATCCTTGAGCACCGCTGATAATTGCCGTGTTCATACCAATTACTTCACCAGCAGCATTCAATAGTGGGCCACCTGAATTTCCGGGATTAATTGCTGCATCAGTTTGAATAAAGCCAATCCGCTTATCTGGCACACCCACATCGCGACTAGAGCGGCCTGTAGCACTGATGATCCCAGCAGTCACCGAGTTATCTAAACCCAAAGGATTGCCGATCGCGATCGCCCATTCCCCAGGTAACAATTGGTCAGAGTTTCCTACCTTCGCAATTGGCAGCTTATCGGCCTCAATCTTCACCACTGCCACATCCGTTACCCGATCTTCCCCTAAAACTTTCCCCTCAAAGGTGCGACCGTCTTTGAGTGTCACACTTACTGTATCTGCCCCATCTACAACGTGAGCATTAGTGAGTACCTGACCATCAGCACTGATTACAAAACCGGAACCAGTTCCCCGCTCAACCCGTCCTCTACCTTGCGGTTGTTCTCCCCTAAAAAAATCTTCAGGAGATTGTCCATCCAACCCTAGTCCTCCCGATCCTACCCGTCGAGAAGAGTCAATCCGAACCACCGCCGGCCCGACTTTCTGCACCGCCGCCGCAATAAAATTCTCCTCACCGGGAGCGATCGGCAGGGGAAGTTGTGAGACGATCTGAGTCTGAGAATTGCTATTCTCAGAAGGAATTTTTACTTGCGGTTGGTCAAGTTTCTGCTGTATTCGGTTCTGAGCAGAAACAGGTATTTTTGACAATACTAAGCGATCGCCAATTAGCGCCGCTCCTGCTCCCGTTACCAAAAGCAATAGATAAATCGTCGGTTGCTTCCAAAATTTGCCAGTTGAACTATTCATCGCGACCCCATTAGCCAACAAGCTAAATTACAACAGTTGCAGATTCAATCCCCGATTGTACTTTGTAAACTATTGTGTACTTTCTAGGATACTTCCTTAACTTTAGCATTTCCAAGGCAGAAGGAAAGGATGGGAGAGATAGGGAGATAACGAGTGTTGAGGTGCGAATTCCCCACCCTCCCCTCCGATTAATTAAAAATTAAAAATTAAAAATTAAAAATTAAAAATTAAAAATTAAATATCACAATTTTTAATTTTGCATTTTTTTTAATTTTGCATTTTTAATTTTTAATTGATTAAGTTGCTTCCCCATCCTCCCCATCTCCCCCATCTCCCCAATGGGTACAATTGCCAGGTATATTGGCTAAGGAGCTTTAACTAGACTAGAAAAGATATAAGGAACAAGCATGGCATCCATCCGCGAGTTGCACCAACAACTGGTTAATAAAGAACGCTCTGCTGTTGAAATCGCTCAAGAAGCACTAGATCGCGTTCACCAGCTAGAGCCGAAGTTGCGAAGCTTCCTGCACGTAACAGCAGACAAAGCCTTAGAGCAAGCTCGCAAGGTGGACGCTCAAATCGCCGCAGGAGAAAACATTGGTCTGCTGGCGGGAATTCCCATTGCCGTTAAAGACAATATGTGTACCCAAGGGATACCCACAACTTGCGGTTCCCGGATATTGAAAGACTTTGTGCCACCCTACGATGCTACAGTCGTCTCCAAACTGGAGGCTACTGGTGCAGTTTGCTTGGGTAAAACTAACATGGACGAGTTTGCGATGGGGAGTTCCACAGAAACCTCAGCGTATCAACTGACGGCAAACCCTTGGGATTTGGAACGAGTCCCCGGCGGCTCTTCTGGCGGTTCAGCGGCGGCGGTGGCGGCCCGCGAATGCGTGGTAGCCTTGGGTTCCGACACGGGAGGTTCTATCCGCCAGCCGGCCTCATTTTGCGGTGTAGTGGGGATGAAACCGACTTATGGGTTAGTTTCTCGCTATGGTTTAGTGGCTTACGCTTCTTCTCTGGATCAAATTGGGCCTTTTGGTCGGACAGTGGAGGATGCAGCGATTATGCTAGGTGCGATCGCAGGCTATGACTCCAAGGACTCCACCAGCCTCAAAGTCTCCGTCCCCGACTACCTGACGGCTCTCAGACCGAATTTGCGGCCCAAAGGTCAAATTAGAATTGGCGTGATTAAAGAAACCTTTGGCGTAGGTTTAGACTCCGTAGTTGAAAAAGCCGTCACCAAAGCGATCGAGAAAATGCAAGAATTGGGCGCAGAAATACAAGTTATTTCTTGTCCCCGATTCCGTTACGGTTTGCCTACCTACTACATCATTGCTCCCTCAGAGGCTTCGGCAAATTTAGCTAGATACGACGGTGTAAAGTACGGTTTCCGAACTCCAGACCCAGATAATTTGTTAGAAATGTATGCCAAAACTCGGGCTGAAGGTTTCGGAACAGAAGTCAAGCGGCGGATTATGATTGGCACTTATGCTCTGTCGGCTGGTTACTATGACGCTTACTATCTTAAAGCTCAAAAAGTTCGGACTTTGATTAAAGAAGACTTTGATAAAGCCTTTGCTCAAGTAGACATTTTAGTATGTCCTACTGCTCCGACTACAGCTTTCAAAGCTGGTGAAAAAACTGACGATCCCTTGAGTATGTACTTGTCAGACTTAATGACTATTCCAGTGAATCTGGCTGGTTTGCCCGCATTAAGTATGCCTTGCGGCTTTGATGAGAAAGGACTCCCAATAGGGATGCAAATGATTGGCAAAGTATTGCAAGAAGCACGGCTGTTTGAGGTAGCTTATGCCTACGAGCAATCAACTACTTGGCATCAGCGCATTCCTCAGATTTAATCTCGCAAAATAGGAAGTGCTAATTGCTAATTGCTAATTGCTAATTGCTAATCGCTAATCGCTAATTGCTGATTGTTAATTCAGGACTTACGCAAAAACCATCCGTAATCCCGCTAGAAAATTAAAAGTTAAAAGTTAAAAATTAAATTCATCATTTTTAATTTTTAACTTTTAATTTTTAATTTTCTTCGGGGAAGGTTCAGTAGGTTTATATCCTCCTTCTAAGGCAAAGCGAACTAGCTGAGAGCGATTTTCTAGTTGCAGCTTGCTGAAGATACTACTAAGATGAGCTTGCACGGTGCGGGGACTTATAAAAAGGCGATCGCTAATTTGTTTATTTGTATAACCTTGAATCACTTCCCAAAATACTCTTTCCTCTGCTGGCGTTAAGGGCAAAGGTTGAGACTCCGGTGTTACAGTTGGAGGTGGAATCTTTACCTGTTCAACGGCAGAGTTTTGGAGCAAGCGGACAATCTCAGCATGAATACGATGACTCCGCTCCAACTGTCCCTTGACTTTAGCGAGTATTTCCCGTGGTTGAAAAGGCTTTACTAGATAGTCATCGCCGCCGATAGAATGACCTTCAACTTTCGATTCTAACTCTCCTTGACCTGATAAAAATATAAATGGTACTAACTGACCCAAACGGCTGGAACGCAGGCGACGGCAAAATTCAAACCCGTCCATATGTGGCATCATCACATCTGAAATCACCAGATCTGGAGGATTGCTTTCAAAAATAGATAGGGCTTCAAGACCTGAACTCGCACATTCAACCTGATATCCTCGGCTTTCCAGATAAATTGCTAAGACTGCCTGACAGTCTAGTTCGTCGTCAACTACTAATATCTTTTGCATACTCGCATTTTACCAAGTTGCGTTGCCCATAGTAGCGCCAACCCTTTGCGATCGCCATTCCGTACTCCTAATTTAGCGTGGGGGTATATCAATTAGCCCAAAAAGCTGACATTTGGTAGCTCAATCTAGAAGATTTTAAACCTGAAGACAAAAATTGATTCGATCCTTCTTCCTCTGAGAGTGGCACCAAATTGATAACTCTACTAGACTGAGACATCAAAGAAGGGGATGATAATCGCTTACCTCCTGTCAAAAAGGTTTCAAATTCTGCGGCTGGTTTAGCTGGGCTAAACAAATACCCCTGTATGATATCACACTGTTTGTCTCTTAAGAAATCTAATTCTGCCTCAGTTTCTACGCCTTCAGCAATCACTGTTAGCTCTAGATTATGAGCGAGTTGAATCACTGCTGTGGTAATTGCTTTATTATGAGCATCGCTGGCAACGTTACTCACAAAGCATTTATCAATTTTCAAACAATCAAAAGGAAATTGTTTGAGATAACCTAATGAAGCATAACCAGTTCCGAAATCATCAATTGCGATCCTAATTCCTAAAGATTTAAGTTCATTTAAAGTGGCAGCAGCGACAGCAACATTCTCCATAACTGCGCTTTCCGTCACCTCTAATTCTAAATTGCCGGGTTCTAAGCCAGTAACCTTTAATATTTCAATGATTCGGGGCAAAAGCTGGGGATCGGAGAGTTGGCGAACTGATAAATTTACTGAGATTCGGAAGTTAACAAATCCAGAGGCAATCCACCCGGCAGTTTGAGTGCAAGCAGTAAATAATACCCACTCTCCCATCTGGATAATTAAGCCTGTCTCTTCTGCTAGGGGAATAAATTCGGCTGGCGAGATCGTACCTTTTTCGGGATGGTTCCACCGTACTAAAGCTTCTGCACCGATGATTTCGCCAGTTGCGATTTCCACCTGCGGCTGATAGTAAACTTCAAATTCATTATTTGCTAAAGCGTGGCGGATTTCAATTTCCAGCGCCAATTTCTGATTAGAAATCGTATTTGTAATTACCGACTCATTAACTAGATCGTTCAGCCTTGCTTCCGCTTGATGAAGTGCTTGAGTGAGAGGTTGAGTGATGATTTTCCTCTTAGAGAGAATTGACGCGATCGCGCCGAGCAATTCTTCCTTCGTAAATGGCTTAGTGAGGTAGTCATCCGCTCCCAATTCCATTCCCCGACGAAATTCAGCTTTGGCAGATTGAGCGGTGAGAAAAATAAACGGAACCGCAGAGGTGAGTCGGTTTTGGCGCAGGGCTTTGAGCACTTCGTAACCGTCTAGATCGGGCATCTGCACGTCACACAAAATTAAATCTGGGATCTCAGAAAGCGCCACTTTTACCCCCATCCGACCATTTTCAACAGCACTAACTCGAAAATCATGGGCTTCCAGCAGTTCCACTAGCGTTTCCCGGATTAGTGATTCGTCTTCAATCACCAGAATTTTGATCATGGTAGTTAAATAACAAATGGCACCTTACTATAGCACAATCAAATTAATCATACTATACTAAATTCACTAATTTAGTGAATTTAGCCAAATAACCAATAAATACTTAGCCATTTGGCTAGGTATTAACTTCTCACTTCAATACGTTACAGAATCTTTTATTAAATAGCCCGAACTAATTTGAGTAACATCCTGTAAAAAATAGCTACATAAGTCTAATATTCTTAATCTAATTCTAGAGAAAGTTGCAAATGGCTTTGTTCTTTCGCCCGATCTGGTAGGGGATCGGGGGGATCGGTAACAGCAGGACAATAGCGAGTATAGGTACATTTTGTACATTGTTTTCCGGGATTTGGCTGCCACTCACTATCTGTCCGCAACTGCACTGCAAGTTCGCCAATTGTAGCTTCTACCTGCTGTTTATGTTCGGGAGTAGCTTCAAATACAATTTCTTCTCCTAGTTGCACGTACAGTAGACTCATTTGCTTTAAACTCTGATGATATTTTTGTTCTAAAGCTAAGTAGTACAACCCGATCTGCAAGTCGATTTCATCGGGGTCAAAGGCTGGCATAGTTTTAGTAGATTTGTAATCGATTAGTTCTAATCCATCTTCGAGCCAGTCTAAACGATCGTAGCGACCAGTAATCTTAAAATCTACATTGCACAAATTCAAAGTTGCTTGGATTTTCCCTTCTACTGCTAAAGGCTTTCTTAACGATATCAACGGTGCAATAAATTGGCAATAATAAGTGTTTAAAATCTCTGCTCCAGAATCCTGCAATTCGCTGCTCAAAAGAGAACTCACGCTTTCCCAACACTGGTTAACCCAAGTCATTTTCGGTAACGGATCGAGATAGTGCCAATCCCAGTAAATTTTAGCGAGGGCTGCGTGTAGAGCTTTTCCTAAAGCAGGAGAAACGAAAAAAGCTTTAGTTTTTAAGCCTCGTTCGTACTTAAAATAGTAGGATTTTGGACAGCGATGATAATCTTGTAGTTTAGTAGCTGAGAGTGGGTAGGGCATAACTTCAGCAATGGGAAGAAGGGGCTAGGGGCTAGGGGC
>NZ_JAQMUA010000146.1:0-10395 GCF_028330895.1 Kamptonema animale CS-326
CGATCGCCCCCCCAACCCTTCCCCAACTCTTCTAATGCAGCTTTTCGCACTTCCTTACTCTCGTCAGACTGGGCTAACCCCCTCAGCAAAGACAAAGTATCTCGATCGTCTCGCCAACCCCGCGCCAATTCTCGCAGCGCCACTATTCGCAGAGTTAAACTGCTTGTCTGGGTTAGCTTTTTGATTTGGGACAAAGTTTCAGCATCCCCCGACCACCCCCTAGCGATCGCTTCCCAAGCTGCTACTCGCACCGTTAAACTTTCGTCAGTTTCAGCAATTTTTCTGAGTAAAACTAAGATATTTGTTTGATTTGGCCAATTTTTAGCTAATTCCTGCACCCCTACAGTGCGGACTGCGGGACTGCTATCTAACTCCGCGAGGTGTAACAGCAAAGGTAATGTACCTGTCGCTTCCCGCCAACCCCTTGCCAACTCTTGAGCTGCTGCCGATCGCACGGCCCAACTGCCATCAGATTGAGCTAAGTTTTTGAGCAGGAACTCTATATCTCCCACTTGAGACCAACCCCGTGCCAATTCTTGAGCGGCGGCGGCGCGGACTTCCCCAGTGTCGTTGGACTGAAGCAGATTCAACAGCCAAGTATAGGTTTCCGATTGGTGTTTCCAAGTAGCAGCGATCGCTCTAATTGCCTGCGATCGTACTTGATAAGTTTCCTGCAACTCTTGAGCGCTTTGATATAAAATCAGAAAGCCAGTACCGTACTGAGATAAACTCTTAAAAGAATTGAGCAATCTAGTATCAACTGTTACTTTATCCCGATTTTTTGTTTCTAACAGACATTGAGCTGCCAAAAACAGATTGATAAATCTTTCTTCTTGACCGTTTTGGTCAATCAAATACTCAATAATTTCTGATACACCCTGTTCGTCCAAGCCTCCTGCAATCAGCCGTAGGACTTCATGCCGGGATGCTTCCCGCCAGTGTCCCCCGAAAATTTGTGTTTTGAGTTCGGCTGTAGTCAGCTTGCCAGATTGAACTTGTTCTACGATTAACTCCGCCGCAGTCCGGGCATTATTGTCGGCAATAAGTTTTTGTAACATAGGTGTCGAGGCAGTTTCCAGGTAGCTGGCACGAATCTGATTGCTATTTTTATAGATTAAGGCATTTTTGCCCTTCTAGATAACTATAATGTTTCTATCCTTAGACCTTGTACCTTCTGCCTTCTGCTATATTACCATTCCCCTGGAACCGTAAAAGCCGCCCAATAATAAGTAGAATGCCACTTTTCCGGCTGCAACATTGCCCATTGTGTCGCTATTAGTACCACCGCTGGTAATAACCCTTTTTGCAGCCTTCCCTGATAGAAACTCGCCATCAACATTTAGACTTAGAGAAAGCATAGGCCGACACCTTTTTGCATTTCTTCAAATTTTACCCTTAACCTGTAATACCAAATAAAGTATCTCCTTTGCCATTTTAGGAAGAGGAAAAAGGGTAAATAGGAGTTACTATAGATTGGATTTCATTGCAAAGAATTCGCTAAAATGATGGTGGTAGTAAATAAGAAATCAGGCTTTTTTTTATACCTGATATCGCTTTTAAGAAGTTCTAGAAACTCGTGATGTCCCGCACTTGTCCGACCCACTAAACAACCCGCCCCATAAAAGCCAATATCATCAAGCGGCAAATTATTGCCGTGATGTTGGTTAATATCATATAAGCCAGTATAGATTTTACCTTCTCTCTTGTAAGTCTTGTACAAATCTCTGTATCCTGAGATTGGTTTTGTCTGTACTAAGGCTTCCTGAGCATCACCACCATTTCCCCAATGATAGCCTATTTCCCAAGCTGTATATTGACCCGGTTTGATGCGGAAAGCTCCCATGACATCTTGAGGATGATCTGTGTAATAAATTCCGGGTTCTGTCGTTGCCTCCCACTTTTTTACGATCCGAGGCTTACCATCAATCACTTCGATCGCTAATCGTAAGTCATTAAATTTATTCGGTTCATTTTTGTTTAGTTTTCCATCTAGATTCATGCCCTCAATATACACAATGTTGTAATTCCCTTCGCCTGTAAACACTTGATACCCTTGACGTTTCATATACCGAATAACTCTATCGGCAAGAGAAGTATTACGGTTCTGTTTTATGGTGCTGGGAGGTTGATTCACCACATTAACTGCATAGGAAGCAGAAACATCTAAAATAGAATTGGGCAATTCGTTAAAAGCTTTATTGATTAAGGACTCGCCCAAAGTCATCTTGTTGGTGGGCAAGAGCAAAAATGAGATTGCACTCAAACAACAAGCTAGAGGAATCGTTAAACTCCGCCGATTTTCTGGTTCATCAAAAATATGTTGACAATCAACTATACAAGATGTATTTTTTGTGAATTTAGCAGACTTCTTCATAACCTTAATCGCACCCTGAACAGACAACAACAATCTGCTAAATATTTTTGTCCTTAACTTTGTACTTAAAGCAGACAGGACTTACGCTCATGGCCATAGAACCCGGTTTCTTTGGTTGGGTGCGTAAGTCCTAGCAGAGTAAAACTAATCATTGTAATTTTCATATAAAAAAGTCAATACCTGTAAATAGGACATTGATAAATAACTTCATTTGTCCGTTGCTGGTGTTGACACTATATCTCTCAAAGCTCTTTCAGTAGCAGACGATGCAGGGTTTTCACCCTCCCTGCCGCGCTCCCCTTTGACTAATACCAATTCCGGCCTTACTACCCCCTTTATTGTCATTGTTCGCTGTGCTCCGCAATCGCCTAGTCTCTGCGATTGCTTCTGTTTGCTTCGTTTCTCGCAACTCGCAATGACGGATTATTGCTAATAAAGGGGATGACTAACCCGGATTTGGTATAATACCAATTCTCCAAATTTGTGATTTCAATCCCCAAAATTTGCGAAAATGATGGTAATAGTAAATATGATTTAAGATAGCAACCGCTTTCGTTAGTGAGGACACTCGCTCAGGGCTAAAACCATTAACTCTCTTCTCCTCTTTCCGTTCTTCGCCTCTTCCCCTTCTTCCCTTCTTTCCTGAGCATCGGAGCATCGTAGCCCCTAGCGGTTGCTATAGTTCGCAGCCAAATTAGCTAAGGCTGCTAGCAATTGCTTGGGTTCAACTGGTTTAGCGATGTGAGCATCAAAGCCTGCTTCCAAAGCTTGCGCTCGGTCTTGTTCCCTAGCATAGGCAGTTAGAGCTAAAGCAGGCAAATGTTCTCCCTGGAAAGCTTCTGAAGCTCTCACCTTGCGGATTAGTGAGTAGCCATCCTCAAGAGGTATCCCAATGTCGCTGACTAAAATATCTGGCTGCCAATGCTCCAAAGCTGCGATCGCTTCTTCCACTGAAGCCACCGCGATCGCAGTTGCTTCATACTCTTCTAGTAAAGCGACCAAAAACTCGCGAGTGTCTGTCTCATCTTCGACTATCAAAACTTGGAGACCCGAAAGTTCGTTAGGGGGTGGAGCTTCGACACTAGGTAGAGATGCGACTGTTGGCGAAATTGCCAAGCCGCGACTGTCAATACCCTGTTTGAGGGGTAGCCTGACTATAAACGTCGAACCTTTGCCTTCTCCCTCACTATGGGCGTTAATCGTACCACCGTGGAGTTCCACTAAGTGGCGGGCGATCGCTAATCCTAATCCTAATCCGCCGTAAGTCCTAGTTACAGAGCCATCTGCTTGTCGGAATCGTTCAAAAACATAAGGCAAAAACTCAGCAGCAATACCTTTTCCAGTATCACGCACGGTGATTTCAACGTAGGAGGTTGATTCGGGACGAGGGAAGTGGGGAGCGGGGGAGCAGGGGAGCGAGGGGGCTGAGGGGAGATTTCCGTCTTCCATCTCCCCATCTCCCCATCTCCCCATCTCCTCTGCTCCCCATCTCCTCTGCTCCCCATCTCCCCACTCCCCATCTTCCCATTCCCTAGTCCCCAAGCGCAGTTCCACTTCCACTTGCCCACCAGCAGGAGTAAATTTAATGGCATTGGAAAGTAAATTCCAGATCACTTGCTGAAAGCGCTCTGCATCTCCCCAAACCAATCCCACTGCGGGGTCAACGAAGGTATCTATCTCTATTGACTTAGCTCCTGCCATTAAGCTCACAGAATTCATCGCGACTTCGAGGGTTTCTACGAGGTCGAACCAGCGGACGTTCAAACACAGTTTCCCTTGAATAATCCGCGAAACATCTAAAAGGTCTTCAATAAGCTGCTTTTGCAATCTCGCTTGACGCTCTATAGTTTCGAGAGCGCGAGCAGTTGTGGCTTCATTAAAGTTACGGCTACGGAGCAATTGCGCCCATCCTAAGATGGCATTCAGAGGCGTGCGGAGTTCGTGGGAAAGAGTTGCTAAAAACTCGTCTTTCATGCGATTTGCGGATTCTGCTTCGGCCCTGGCTGTGCGTTCGCGATCGAGTAATTGGGCTCGTTCTGACTCCGCTCGCTTGCGATCGCTGATGTCTGCCACAATCGACATACAGTTAATATTGCCCTTAGCGTCGCGCACGGATGTTGCCCACAACCCGATTTCGACTGACGACCCATCTTTTTTTTGGCGGCGGGTTTCTAAACCAGTGAGGGCAAATCCATCCCGAATTGCTTTCAGGTTGGCTTGAAATTCTTCTTGCTTGTCAGGGGGGATACAAGGAAGGAAATAACCTTTGGTTTCCTGTTCGCTCCAACCGAAAATCTTCTCTGAGGCTGGATTCCACATTTTTACTGAGCCGTCTTCGGCGCTAAAAACTGTAATCCCCAGAGGACAAGCTTGAATCAAGGCTTCAAGGGTTTGGTTAGTTTCCATCAGCGCTTCTTCGGTGCGTTTGCGATCGCTGATGTCCAAATTTACACCGATCGTCCGCAGGGGTAAACCTTGCTCGTCGTTGAAGGTTGTAGCTCTCAGGGCAATCCACCGTATGCTGTTGTCGGGGCGGCAGATGCGGAATTCAATATCTAATTCTCCACCTGAATTTGTGACTTTGGCAATCTCCTGTTTTGTCTTGGCGATGTCATCGGGATGCAGCAGTTGCGTCCAGTTTTCGTATTTACCTCCGAAACTCCCTGGTTCTAACCCGTAGAGTGCTTCTAACTCTTGCGTCCAGGTAATTTCACCAGTTTGGACATTCCACTCAAAAGTACCGATTTTGCCAGCTTGCTGAGCCAATTGCAGCCGCTGTTGATTATTTTTCAGTTCCGCTTCCACTCGCTTGATCTCAGTCATATCGATGTAGAATGCGATCGCGGTTTCTTGCTCGGTAAAAGGTTCCGCCAGCATTGCACCGCCAATGAGGATGGGGACGCGGCTACCGTCTTTGTGGATGTAATCTTTTTCCATAGGTGTTGCTACACCCTTAGCACGGAGTTCTGCGATCGCTATCTGGTCGAGATCGGCTTGTTCTGGGGGCGTTAGCCGATCCCAACGCATTTGACCTAAAAGCATTTCTTCGCGAGTATAGCCAACCATCTTTAAAAGCGCTTCATTGGCATAAGTAATCTGACCGTGAAAATCGCCGATCGCTACGCCGAAGACGTTAATCTCAAATAGTCTGCGGAAGATCGCCTCGCTTTCTTTGAGTGTCCGTTCTGCTTTTTTGCGTTCGGTGATTTCCTGCATGACTGTACTCACGCCCAAAAGCACCCCCTCGCTGTCATAGACGGGGTGATAACTAACTAGCCAATCTCGGATAATTCCTGGCTGCTGCAAGGTTTCAGCTTGGATTTCCAGGTCAAGGATGGGTATTTGAGTCGCGATGACTTGGTGGTAAAGGGGCTCTAGTAAATCCGCAAGTTCTGGGATTACTTCTCTAACAGTCCGTCCCAAGTGTTGCGCGATCGCTCTACCATTGACCGCAGCTAAATACTCATTGATCCGCACGAAGCGCAAGTTTGCATCTACAAAGCACAACCCGACTGGAGTCGTGTTATAAAGATGGTCGAGTTCTGCTAACTGGCGCTGGACTCTAGCTTCGCTTTCCCGCAGGGCTTGTTCTGTCCGCTTGCGTTTGGTGATGTCCTGAAAGTATACGGCGAGGCCATCACTCCAAGGATAAGCCCGCGCCTCGAACCATTGCCCGGAGCCGTTTGGAGCTAAAGCTTCTACCTGGATGGGGATCTGTTGAAACATAGCTCTGTGGTACTGTTCGTAGAATGGAGAGCTTGCTGCATCGGGGAATTTCTCCCAGATACAAGCGCCGAGCAATTCTTCTTTCGGCAATCCCGTCATGTTCAAGAAGCGGGTGTTAACGTAAGTGAATTGCCATTCTTTGTTAACAGTAAAGAAAGCGTCGGTGATGCTTTCGAGGATGTTGGCAATTTTCTTGTTTGCTTGGCGCTCGGCTGCTTCTGCTTGTTTGCGATCGCTAATATCTAAAACAAAGAATGTTCCTCGATCTTTGCACCCCTCGATCAAACCTCCCCCAGCTAAAATCGGGATGCGGCTGCCGTCTTTGCGGATGTATTCTTTTTCGTAGGGCGTGCAACTACCGTTTGCTTGGACTTGAGCGATCGCTTCTGCATCTAGGAGCCAGTATTCGGGTGGCGTGATATCTTTCCAGCTCAGAGCAAGTACATCTAATTCTTCCCTTGTATAACCCAGAATTTTTAGCAGAGCATCGTTAGCATCGATGATTTTGCACTCTTGCTCCCAGAAACCGACTCCGATCGTATTAGACTCAACTATGCTGCGAAACCGGGCTTCGCTTTCTCGCAATGCTGCTTCTGTACGCTTGGCTTCTGTAATTTCTGTCAGAATTACACCAACTCCCAACGTCTCCCCACCTTTAGCTTTTACGGGGTAGTAATTGCCCAGCCAATACCCGAAATCTCCCGGTATTTTGCTACATTCTCCGGTAATTTCAACGTTGAGCACAGACTCTCCACTGTCTAATACCTGCTGTATCGTATCTCCAAATCGGGCAGCACATTTAGGCAAGATTTCGTGAAATTTTTGACCCAAATGCTCGCCTGCGGGAAAACAGTTAAGTTTTGCGAGTACCTCATTGATGCG
The DNA here is from genome assembly GCF_028330895.1 of Kamptonema animale CS-326. Taxonomy (NCBI): domain Bacteria; kingdom Bacillati; phylum Cyanobacteriota; class Cyanophyceae; order Oscillatoriales; family Microcoleaceae; genus Kamptonema; species Kamptonema animale. The sequence continues at coordinate 6,983 of NZ_JAQMUA010000146.1, forward strand.
GAGGAATCGCATTTCTCTATCTAGAAAGCAAATTCCCAAAGGAGCAGCTTCTAGGAGTGCGTCAATTGAGGCAAAGGATTCGGCGGCTTGAGCTTGAGCTAACTGTGCTTCGCGGTAAAGTTGGGCGTTATCTACGGCAAGTGCGACGCGATCGGCAAGGTCTTCTAGCAATCTTAGGTCTTCTGAATTATATCTGCGACCGGTCTTGGTGGTGACGAAGGTAATCGCGCCTAGTACCCGTCCCCTTGTGGTTAGGGGTACGCACAGGTGAGAGCCAAGTTGGAGCGATCGCAACATTTCTAGGTGCGTGCTATCCTGTGCCGCTGCCACTAAAATATCATCAGTAATTTCTGGAATCAGTTCTGGTTGTCCCGTCCGCATCACCAATCGATAGCCGTGAGGTGCGTGGGTATCCCCAACCGCAGGCATCGCCGGAGTCGGGTAGCGCTGCTCTAACTGTGTGGATAAATCCACTTGTGAGGGTTCTACGTGAGTCGCCGCCAGCCGCCGCACTCTCCCATCTGCTTCTGCGATGTCAATATAGCAGCCGTCAGCAAGGGTGGGAACTGCTAATTCTCCTACATTTTTGAGGGTAGTTTCCCAATCGAGGGAGGAGGAGAGGACTGCACTCGCAGTTGCCATAACTGCCGCTTGCTGTTCTGATGCTTCCGCTTTTGCCCTAGCAGCTTGTTCTGCAATTAATTGAATATGCTGAGCTTCTGCTTGTCTAAGTTTGGTAATATCGCGAGCTACTACTAAAGCTGATTGTGTTAAACCGTCGCTATCAAATTCTGGAACTATCCGCGACTGATAGGTTCGCATTCCTTCGACTGTAGGAGCTTGATATTCTATTGCTTGTTCTGTACCTGATGCGAAAACTTTACGAATAGTTTCATCCCAGAGTAGACACAAATTTGGCGGCATACCTAGTTCTTGGTTTGTTTTACCAAGGAAGGCGGCTGCTGGCATTCCCGTATTTTTTTCTACCGCAGGATTAACATAGATATATCGCAGTTCTTTATCAATCCGAATTATGACATCCGGGGTGTTTTCTACAACCGCTTTAAATGCTTGTTTCCTGCGGTATAAATTTTGTTGAGCTTCTACGCGGTAAGTGATGTCTTCTAGAGTGCCAACGTGACCGATAATTTCGCCACTATCTGAGAACATGGGAGCGGAGCAGATGCGAACCCAGCGCACTTTTTTTTGAGGAGTTAAAAAGCGAAATTCGTTCTTATATTCGCTGGGAAATTGGGTGTAGGATGACCACTCTGCAAATACGCGATCGCGGTCTTCTGGGTGCAGGAATTTAGCCCAACCAAACCCTAAACTTTCCTCAAAATTAAAACCACAAATTGCTTGACAGCGAGGATTTGTATAAGTACATCTACCTTGTATATCGGTCATGAAAATGCCCGCCGGTGAAGATGCGCTTAAGCAGCGAAATCTTTCTTCACTTTGCCGCAGTGCTGCTGCAATTTTCTCCCTTTCTGTCACTTCTGCTTGCAGCACTTCGTTAATTTTACTCAATTCTGCTGTGCGTTCTCTGACGCGGTTCTCCAACTGGATATAAGATAAAGACAGTGCTTGTTCTGCTGCTTTACGATCGGTAATGTCCAGCCCAGTTCCTATTACATACTCAACTTTCCCTTCTTTGTCTAAAATGACTGTATTCGACCAGGAAACTAGGCAACTAGAGCCATTTTTATTCAACCAAAAATTTTCATTTTGATTGGGAAATACGCCGGAAACTAGGTTCTCAAAAACTGCTTTTATTGACTCTATTTCTTCAGGGAGTATCAGCAAATCCCAAATATATTTACCCTTAACTTCATCAAAAGAGTAACCAGTTGTTTTCTCGCACGCTTTGTTAAAACTAACTATGCGTCCTTCCCGATCTAATACTACGATTAAGCTACCAACTGTACTGATAATTTTTGAGATAAAATCTCGCTCTTTACCAAGTTCTTCTTGATTTTGCTTTAGTCCTGACTTTCTACCTTCAAACCAAGCGCTAACTATTAAGACAGGGACAAATAATACAGCAGGGCTTTCCTTGAGAGTGGGCGACAACAAAATTGCCATAAGTATTGCATTGCCTAGAACCAAAGCCGTAATGCCGTACCGTTTAATGGGCGAATATAGCGCTTGAATTATACTCATTGGAGAATGATGAGTGAGGACAGAGATTAAGGCTTAGGAATCCCACTAAATAATTTACCGTGCTTGTATCCTTGCTCACTATAGCAGAAATATTTAGCAAGAATTCCTGAATTAAATCCCGATAATTTCAGTAACTAGAGGCTGATCTTTATCTGCAATTCCTATTCTTTTACCCTGTTGTTTTGCATCCACCACTACCTCCATTAGTGCAATAGCTCTGCGAAATACTTCTGTTTTGGTACCGCCTGTTTTGTGAGCAAGAGTTTCTAATGCTTCGTTGACTTCTGGCGAAACCACAAAATTTAAGCGAACCTTTACTTTGTCTGCGTTCATAAGTATGAATTGCGTAGGAAGAAAGATGAAAGATATGTATTTTTTATGTAATGAAAACACAAAAATTTTGACCTTGCCATCTATCTTGAGACTGATTTTAGGGGTTAGAGGTTAAGGCTGAGGAGAAGAAGGTACAATTCTCGAATGGCTTCCTAAAATAGGATTCGCAAGCAATCTTAAGCCCACGTAGTTGAGATCTAGTTCGTAAATCCGATTAAAATTGAATTTCTCAACTGTTGTTAAATATTAATTTTTCCTTCGTAACATACTCCAATAGTCCCTCACAGGCATCCCACAATAAATCAATTACTCGATCGAATCCTTCTGGGCCACCATAATAAGGATCGGGAACTTCCCTCAAATCATATTTCTGACAAAACTCGCACATCAGCCGTACTTTGTCGCGATATTTGCCATGAGGATCGAGGGAAAGAATATCCTGGTAATTGTCTTTATCCATTGCCAAAATTAGGTCAAAGTTCTCAAAATCTGACCTTTGAAACTTACGAGCACTACCCCGGAGTTCGAGTTCGCGCTTGCTAGCTGCGATCGCCATCCGTCGATCGGGAGGATTACCTATATGATATCCCCCAGTCCCGGCAGAATCACAAATAATTACATCGGCTAAATCTGCTTGTTTGATTAAGTGATTCATGATATTTTCTCCCGACGGGGATCGGCAGATATTGCCAAGACAAACAAACAGTAATCTGTAAGGCATGGATTAATTAAGAAATTGGTAATTGGTAATTGGTAATTGGTAATTGGTAATTGGTAATTGCTAATTGCTAATTGCTAATTGCTAATTGCTAATTGGTAATCGCTAATTGCTAATTGCTAATCGCTAATCGCTAATTACCCATCTCCCTCATCTCCCCTGCTCCCCTGCTCCCCATCTCCCCCTCTTTCCCTAGCCC
>NZ_JAQMUA010000147.1:0-12800 GCF_028330895.1 Kamptonema animale CS-326
CATAAGGCAGTCTGTTAAGCTCAGTTTTTTTAAGCTTAACCTAAAGAGTGTCTTTTTTTCTGCCTTTGAGATTCAAATTTTACTTACTTTTTTGTGGACGGGCGATCGCGTCTCTACTCCAAAACTGTCCGGAGTATTGATCTATAGCTGGACAAAAATAAAGAATGTCATTGCGAGTTGCGAGGAACGAAGCAATTACATGGCTACGTTTATTTATATCCGACTACTTACGCATGAGGAGATCGCACCTATCAGAGCATATCTCCTCAACCCAAAACCTCTAAGCAAACCGAATCTTCAAATAATCATCCTCCATCTTAGCACCAGCAGGCTGTAACGCTGCTAAGGCTTGCGGCAATACCAAATTCCGCCGATGATTGCCAATCGTAATATTCAACTCATCCGCTGACTTACTCAACTTAATTTGATCCTTGGCAATCCCCGGTAAATACAATTCCAAACTATATTGATTCTGATCCTGAACAATTCTTACCGTATTTTCCTTGTAATAAACTTGGCTCGGATCTTCATCGCCATAAAGCGTTTCCTTCAACCGATGCAAAGCCGCCAAACCGCACATTTCCTCAGAATAAAGCGGTACTTCCTTCACAGGTAACGGCATAAAATTATCGTGAATCTCCTGCCGATATTGTTGCTGATTCTCCTTCCACCGCTTAAAAAATGGGTCTGTCACTTCATCGGGAATAATCCGATTTGCTACTACCATGTCTGTTGCCACATTGTACAGACTCAAATAAGCGTGAGCTCGCAATGATTCTTTAATTACCATCTTTTCGGGGTTAGTAACTAACCTCACCGAAGTTTGAGTATTATCAGTTAAAACCTTTTCCAAAGCTTCAATCTGTTCGTAAAACTCATAAGGTGCATCCATTACCTCTTTATTCGGCAAAGAAAAACCCGCAATTGGTCTAAAAATTGGTTCAACTAAAGGCCTGAGTGCAACAGAAAGACCTTGCAACGGTTTGTAAAATTTTCTCATGTACCAGCCGCCAACCTCTGGCAAACTTAATAGTCGCAAAGCCGTACCAGTAGGAGCCGAATCGATAATTAAAACATCAAATTCGCCTTCATCGTAATGCCTTTTCATGCGGACTAAGCCAAAAATCTCATCCATTCCTGGCAAAATCGCTAATTCTTCAGCCTGGATGCCATCAAGACCCCGCGCTTGCAAAACTTGCGTAATGTAGCGCTTGACTGCTCCCCAATTTCCCTCTAATTCCATCAAAGCATCGAGTTCAGCTCCCCACAAGTTCGGCTGTACCAGTCGTGCTTCGTGGCCGAGCTCCATATCAAAGCTATCTGCTAAAGAGTGAGCCGGGTCAGTGCTCAACACTAAGGTTTTGTATCCCAATTCGGCGCAGCGGAGGCCAGTAGCAGCCGCCACTGAGGTTTTGCCGACTCCGCCTTTCCCCGTCATCAAAATTAAGCGCATGAATTGTTAACCCCGTCTGAGAATTCTTTACATAATTTTACTTTAGCGGGTTTTTACGGGAAACAGGAGTTGTTTGAGTACGTCGAGGCGGGAACAGTTCCAGTAGTCGATGTGGGAGCTAATCAGGCCGTCGGTGTTAAGTTTGAGTTCGCTCCAACCTGGAACTGCAATTCTTGGCTGCCAAGGTACGGGAACAGTCCAGCTTAATGTCCAGCGTGTTTCTATGCGATCTCCTACCTGCGAAATGTTGTGTAAATCTAGTTTTATGTCCTTAAAAAACGTACTCATAAACCCGATCATTTGTTGGTAGCGATCGATGCCTTTAAATCGATTCATCGGGTCTTGAAAGTAAACGTCTTCTGCATAAATGCTATAGGTTTGAGCGGCGGGAAATTTCTTATAATCTTCTTTTAGTATTTCAATTATATCCATTTTGTTAATAATTAGTTGTTAATTGTTAGTTGTTAGTTGCTAGTTCAGAACTTACGCACGATCGCAGGATGGCAGGGCGTTACAGATAGTTTTGCATAAGTCCTATAGTTGTTGATTTTTAGCACAATCTTGCTGGTAAGTGAAGTACAGAGAAACCGGGTTTCTTGTGTAAAAACCGATTTGTAGGGGCGAACTATAAAGAAACCCGGTTTCTGGGGCGTACTTGATCAACCTGCAATTTGCTCTATCTTTAACTATTAAAAATGTTCAACAACCATTATACCAATTACCAATTACCAATTACCAATTACCAATTAAACTTGAGTAACACGAGTAATTTGATTCCAAGCTTCAATCGTATCCTGCAAAGGTTTCGGTAAGCGATCGCGAACAATATCCGCGTATTGAGTTGTACCCGCCGTACTCGTAAAAGTGACGGTAATAAAATCAGCCGCCCCCGTCGGCGCTGGATAACTCAACTGATTAAAACGAGCTAATTGCTGCCGTTTGAGCAACTCCTGAAACTGTTTCACCTGCTGCATGGAAACCCTGAAAACCTGACGGCCAGAATCATTGGCATTTTCCGGGCCCGCCAGCACTCGCATCAAGGTACCATCCTCCATCAGCACTGTTTCATAAGTCCGCCCCGTAAAACCACCACTGGCGATCGCCCGAAACACCATACCTTTTGTCAAAGGCGGCGGTAATTGTGCAGTCGGAATCTTCACAGGTTGAAGCGAACTAGCTTGATTTTCTCTACGCAAAACTTTTCCTGTGCGATCGCTACGATAAACCCAAGTTTGGCGGCCGTCAGACAGCACAACTCGCCAACCTTCCACCATCATTTGACCGCACAATTCATCATTTTTAGGCAGTCCCAAACAAGTATTGGGCCAAGTTTGGCGGCTGAATTCCGTAATTTTCAGTCGTCCCGCAGCAATCCCAGTTTCCTTGGACAAATTTTGACGAACAGCACTCGCAACTTGCGCCGGCAACTGATTAGCACCATTTTGCCCAGCTTGCGCCAAATCAGGGTCTACAGACATTAATTTTAATTTATTGACTTCGGGATTTTCCGGCGATCGCTTAGCACTTACTAAAATTACACGCGGTAAAAGTCCGCGATCGCTTGCTTTTGGAATCACCAGCGGAGCCTGAAATTTATTTTCCCTTAACTCATTTTTCTCTTCCGACTGTGGATATGAGGACGGTAAATTGCCAGCATCAGCATTTGCTGTCTGTATAAACACTGGATACATTTCTAAAGCTAGAATTCCCGTCAATAGCAAAGCCAAGAAAAATGGACTAGGCTGCTTTTCAGGCTGTTTTTCAGCATTTTTCCAGGAATGTTGGGGATTTTTTTTCATAGCCAGCCTCCGCATTACGCCGCACTCAGAAAGCACACAACTCACACAATCTACACAGCTTTAGACTTCACTACCTTACTATTTGGTTCCGGAATTGTAGATAAAGATCGGTAAATTCTTCTAATTTAGAGTAAAATACCGATAGCTAAAAAGCTTCCTGTATCAGCATTATTCCTGCTCTCCTAGATAACTAAAACCCCTCTACCTTTTAGCTTCTACTTAACTGAGACCATCATTTTCAACAAAGGGGGTTACGCCAGAGCGGGGTATAACTGTAACCACCTCTACCCCCCTCGTTGCCACAAATCAAATTTTCATCACAAATTTTATCCTCCGAACTACTCCAATAACTGATAGCTTAAATATCAAACATCATTATTGGAGAGTAACAAATGGACGCTCTACTCGAAGGCGGCGCAGCTTTGCGCGATCGCGACTATACCCTGATCGTAGACAAAAGCCAAAGTATGTCCATCTCAGACCAAGCAGACGGTAAAAGTCGCTGGGATGTCATGCAGGAGTCCGCCTTAGCACTAGCAGCTCAATGCGAACAATTCGATCCTGATGGCATCACCCTTTACCTATTCGCAGATGATTTTAAACGTTACGACAGCACCACTGCTAGTAAAGTTGCCCAGATATTTCAAGAAAATCAGCCATCGGGCAAAACCAAGCTAGCCCCAGCTCTAAAAGATGCTACAGATAGCTACTTTGAGCGTCGGGCTACAGAACGCGCCAAAGCTAACGGAGAAACCATTATAGTAGTCACATCCGGTGAAGTCAACAATCCTCAATCAGTAAAGCAGATAATTATTGATGCCTCAAATCAGTTAGAGCGAGATGAAGAACTTGCAATTTCACTCATTCAAGTAGGCTCCAATCAAACAGCAACAGAATTTTTCAAAATCTTGGATCATCAATTGCAGAGTGCGGGCGCTAAATTTGACATCTGCAACACCGTGACCTTGGAACACATGGGAGATATGTCCTTGACTGACGTGCTGCTCAATGCCATTGTTGATTAGTATTTCATTTTCAACCGCGATCGAGTTTAGAAGGGTACTAAGGTAAAATATATTCTGCACGACCCGAATATCCTCTATATTCAGGGGAGGGATCGCATCAACCTTTGGTGGTGTTAAGGGGTGTACGTATTGCTAGCTAAGGCTTTCTGAGAGCGTCAACCGACGTTCAATTTAAGATTTTAAATATTGATACCATAGACTTAGGCTTTCCCATGGAGCTGGAAGCATTGCCTATTTCGGGGGAAAAGTTAAAGTGTTCTTAAAAGCAGGGGATGTGGGAATAATCTTCACTGATGGCATTATCGAAGCTGAAAATCTTAATGGGGCCCCGTACAACGTCGAGTAGCTAATTGAGGCAATCAAACCCAACTCGCCGCCAGTGGCTATTGAAATCAGATCTGTTGTAATTGATGACCTGCGACAACATATCGGGCAATATAAGGTCTATGATGACATCACTTTGGTGGTACTTAAGCAAAAATAAGCAGCACAATTCGGATTTAGCAACTATGATTCAGATATTTGGCGACTTCGAGGAGCCGCCTTTCACACAAGAATACTTGATCATTGGATTTTCTCCTAGTTCTTTTCCCCTAAAACAGCGGTGGCGAAATAATGGTTTATCGGCTGATTTTCTTGCCGATTATTTGGCAACTTTCTTTCCAGGAAACGAACAGGAACCTGCTAGTATCGAGAAGCAAGCGCAGGTCAAAAGTGCTATTAGTTACGTTGCCAATGAATTGCTAGAAAATGCCATGAAATTTAACGACGAAACCTGCCAGTACCCGATCAGCATTCGTCTCCACCTGGAAAGCGGTAGAGTAGCATTTCTAATGACTAATAGCATCCCTCCTCAAGCAGTTGATAAATTTCAGGCTTACATTCAGGAGTTAACTACATCAGATCCAAATGAGCTATACATTTACCAGTTAGAAAAAAATGCCGCTGACGAAAACTGTACCGCTTCTGGTTTAGGCTTACTGACTATGATCAACGACTATGAAGCTAAGCTAGGTTGGAAATTCGAGACTGTCCAAAAAGACCCAGAAGTTATCGCCGTAACTACAATGGTGCAGCTAACAGTATAGGCTACTTAAACTACCTCTAAATCTACAAGGAATTTTAAACGGATGGAGATCAAGACCGAAGATTACCGTATCTGTTACGATGAAGCGACTACAACGATTATTTTACAAGGCGCTCTTCGGCTCAGCGGCATGGAAGAGTATGCTCCTGTAGTACAGTTGCTCAACGATGTTGCTGACTCAGAACCACCCAAAATTGTGCTGAACTTGCAGGAGCTAGAATTTCTCAACAGTTCTGGGATCAGTATGTTGTCGAAGTTTGCGATCAAGGTGCGCCAGAAAGGAAATGTTCAGATGCAGATCAAAGGTTCTCAGTCAATCCCCTGGCAAGGAAAGTCTTTGCGGAATCTATTACGTCTGATGCCTACCTTGGAGCTGGAATTAAAATAGAAAGTTTGAGAGGGCGTATGGCTAGTACAGGCTTTCAACATCAGAGTATTTTTGTCAATGCACAAAGACTGGAAAACAGGTCAAAAGAACCACCATCCAAAGAAGAGATCCTTCTGGAAATAGAACAACTGCGCCAGGAACTCCAAGAGATCAAAGCCGAAAAGATGCAGTTGGATATTTTGCTGGAGGCAGCCTGTGCCCGCGCTGATGCTGTAGAAGTTTTACTGCATGAATCCCATCAACAACTGCAAGCCGAAATTGCAGAACGCGAACGCGCACAAGCCGCAATGAAGGCAGCTCAAGCAGAACTTCAGTCTGTTCAGGCAAATGTCAGCAGAGATAAAGCTGACATGGAACTGATTTTAGAAACAATGAGGGAACACGGCGACTTGGTGGAAAATTTCCTGCACGATCAGTGCATTCGCGACCCAGTGACGGGTCTTTTCAACCGCCGTTACTTGACGGAGTTCCTGATGAGGGAGATCGAGTACTCGACGCAAGTGCAGCAACCCCTGAGCTGTATTATGCTTGACATTGACTACTTTAAACGTTTTAACGACACTTTTGGTCACGATGCGGGCGATCTTGTCCTGCAAGAATTGAGCCTATTTTTGCAAAGGTACGTCTACAATTCAGAAATTGTTTGCCGTTACGGAGGTGAGGAATTTATCCTGGTTTTGCCAGAGAGTAGCTTGGAAGAGGCTTGCCAGCGTGCTGAGCAACTGCGCCAAGGCGTGAAGCAGTTAAATGTAAAATATAACGGTCAGTCTCTGGACATTATTACTGTTTCTTTGGGGGTAGCTTGTTTTCCAGAACATGGTAAAACTGGTGCTGAGGTGATCCAAGCAGCGGACGTGGCTCTCTACCGTGCCAAGGCTAAAGGGCGCGATCGCGTTGCCTCGGCTAGATCTAGGTTTTAAAGCAACCGTCAAGGTAATGAAGATATTCTTAATTGCTCAAACCATTGCTTTTATTGCATTTTCCTTCTGGCTCTATAGATAATTAAAGCCTTCTATCCTTATAAATAGTTAAATGTTGCTTGCCGCTTTCCGCCTTAGTCTGTGCTTGTGCCTTCCACCTTAGCCTGTGCCTTCTGCCTTCGGCTCTAGCCTGTGCTTGTGCCTTCTGCCTTTTCCTTTTTGCCTTCTGCTATAACTTCATGCCCAGAGAAACTATGGTAGGGTGTATCACCAACTACAGTGACATATATAATCTTTGTCAAGGCGCAAATTCCAAGACAATGCAGGAAGAACAACTGTCTAAAGAAGAGCTACTTTTGGAGATAGAAAAACTGCGCCAAGAAGTAGAAAACCTGAAAAGGGAAAAAACTGACTTGGAAATATTGCTGGAAACTACCTCCCTACACTCCGATAGTGTTGAAGCCGAGTTACACGATAAAGCATTAGAGGCGGTACGTGAAGGCGAGGCAAAGTTAGCTCAGTTTCTAGAAGCAATACCCGTAGGAGTAGCTGTGTTGGATGCTACTGGTAAACCCTACTATGCTAATCGCGCCGCAGTACAGTTACTTGGCAAAGGAGTTGTGCCATCAATTGCAGTTTATAAAATACCAGACATTTATCAACTTTATGTTGCCAATACCCCTCACCTTTACCCCGTTGAAGAATTGCCGATATCGCGGGCTTTGAATGGCGAAACCTCAATGGCTGATGATATAGAAGTCCACCAAGGCGATCTAATTATACCTCTAGAAAGTAGAGGAACGCCAATATTTGATAACAATGGTAACGTAATCTATGCGATTTCGGTTTTTCAAGATATTAGCGATCGCAAAAAAGCAGAAGCTGAGCGCCAAAGGTTCACTAACGAGCTCTTTGAGCTAAATTTGAATTTGGAAAAAGCTCTAGATGCAGAATTAGAACTAACCGATGCTTACGGGCGGTTTGTACCTCACCAATTTCTCTACTTTTTAGGATATGAAAGTATTGTTGATGTCAAATTAGGGGATCAAGTACAGCAGGAAATGTCGGTGCTGTTTGCCGATATTCGTGATTTCACTTCGCTTTCGGAAACTTTAACTCCTGAAGAAAATTTTAAATTTATTAATGCTTATCTCAGTCGAATGGAACCTGCAATTACTGAGAATAATGGCTTTATTGATAAATATATTGGCGATGCAATTATGGCTTTATTTAATGGCGAGGCAGATGATGCCGTTCAATCGGGAATTTCGATGCTGGAAACTCTAGCAGATTACAATCAACAGCGCCAAAATTCAGGTTATGTGCCGATTAAAATTGGCGTGGGTATCAATACAGGTACTTTGATGCTAGGTACTGTGGGTGGACAAAACCGAATGGACAGTACAGTTATTAGTGATGCTGTTAATTTAGCATCTCGGATTGAAGGGTTAACGAAAGAGTACGGGGTACAAATGTTAATTTCTAACCAAACATTTTCGCGCTTACATAATCCTGCGGATTATTCTATCCGGATCGTTGACCAAGTAAAGGTTAAGGGGAAGTCAGAGTTTGTGACAGTGTACGAAGTATTTGATTCTGACCCCCCAGAAGTTCGAGAAGGTAAGTTAGGAACTTTGAAAAGATATGAGGAAGCTATGTTGCTTTACCATCAGAAGAGCGTGAGAGAGGCGGGCAAACTGTTTGAAGAATGTTTGCAAAAAAACCCTGAAGATAGGGTGTCTCAAATTTATCTAAAACGGTGTCGAGATTGGCGCTCCCTACTCAAAGATTTTTAGGCAAGGTAAAGGGTGAAAAAGTTTTCCTTTCTGAATTGTTAAAAAATAAAAAATAAAGGGTTGTGCAAAGCGCCATAATCATCGTAATATTTAAAGTCAAGACTTACACAGTTCTGATGTAACGCCGCCCTCTAGGTGGTCAAAGATACTGCTCAGAGGGCGGCGTTACGGATATTAGTCCTCATAAAGTTAAAAACGATCTAATGGGTATAAAAGAAATGTTAGAGAATTACACCGCTAAGCTTAAAATTCAGCGGATTGGTATATTAGAATTTATTGGTATATTTTGCCTTTGCTGCTTCCTAGTTGTGAGTTGCGGAAAGTCAGCAAATCAATCAGTTAATTCTACAAATACAGAGGCGGGAACGGGAAGAATTACAATTGGCACAACGCTGAAACTGCGGACGATCGATCCTGCTGATGCTTATGAACAAATATCTGGTGGATTGCTTTACAATTTGGGAGATCGCCTCTACACCTATGAGTCTGGAACTACTAAGTTAATCCCGCAATTGGCAACAGCAATGCCTAAAATTAGTCCAGATGCTTTAACTTATACTATACCACTACGTCAAGGCGTTACTTTCCATGATGGTACGGCATTCAATGCTGAGGCAATGGTATTTTCTCTAGAACGATTTATTAAAAATGGAGGTCGTCCAGCATCTTTATTAGCTGATGCTATAGAATCTGTCAAGGCGAGTGGTGAGTTTGAGTTAACAATTAAGCTGAAAAAACCTTTTGCTGCTTTTCCTTCCCTACTAGGATTTGCTGGTGCTTGTGCAATTTCTCCTAAAGCTTACGAAATTGGCCCAGGTAAATTTAAACCGGATACTTTTGTGGGAACCGGTCGTTATCAGCTAGCAAAATATGGTAGTGATTCTTTAAAATTGGATGTTTTTGATAAGTATTGGGGGAATAAACCCGCTAATAAAGGAATCGACGTTCAGTTCCTTTCTACGCCTGCAAATTTGTTTAATGCTTTTCGTACAGGTGCAGTAGATGTGGCTTATTTGTCTCTAGATGCCGATCAAATTCGTAACTTGGAAGAGAGAGGTAAAAAAGGCGATTGGCAGGCGATCGCAGCTAAAAGTAATACGGTGAGTTATATGGTACTCAACCTCAAGTCTAAACCTTTGGATAATTTAGCAGTAAGGCAGGCAATCGCCACAATTATTGACCGTCCCTTGCTTAACGAACGGGTATTGCGAGGACAAGCGGAACCTCTTTATAGCCTAATTCCTACCACATTTGATGTACAAAAGCCAGTTTTTAAAGAACAGTATCAAGAGGCTAACGCAGCTAAGGCAAAGGAACTTTTGAGCAAGGCTGGATTCTCGGCTGCTAATCCTGCAAAACTACAAATTTGGTATCCTTCGGCTTCTTCCAAAAGGGCAATGGTTGCAAATACTTTGAAGGCAATTGCTCAACAAAAATTAGATGGGGCGTTGCAAATAGAAGTTAATGGTGTAGAAGCTCCCACTTTGTTTCAAAATCTGGATAAAGGGATTTATCCTTCTGCTTTAGTGGATTGGGTTGCTGACTACTTTGATGCTGACAATTACATTCAGCCATTTCTGAGTTGTAGTAAAGGCTCAGCGGCGGGGGGATGTCAAGAGGGAGCGAGTCAGGGTCAGGGTTCATTTTACTATAGCGATCGCGTGAATCAACTGATTTCTAAGCAGCGACAAGAGCAGAATCCCGCCACCCGCAAAGCTATTTTTGGCGAAATTCAAGATTTATTAGCTAAAGATGTTCCGTTCATTCCTTTATGGCAAGATAAGGATTATGTTTTTGCTCAAAAAGGTGTGACTGGTGTTGTTCTAGAACCAACACAATCTTTTCCCTTTTGGCTGCTTGGTAAGCAGTAAGTTAAACGTAGTAAGTTAAACGTAGGGTGGGCGCTCGCCGCAAATGATATATGGGTAAAGTATAAGCTTTTTTGCGGCGAGCGCCCACCTTACAAGCTATTTGCGGCGAGCGCCCACCTTACAAGCTATAGTTAACATTTAACAGTCAATCTTGCTCCTGCTGCTGAAAGAAATAGCCAATAAGATAAAGAGAACCACAAAGGATAGTTAAATCCTCGCCAATCGCAGTATCTAAAGCTGTGAGTAAATCTGGATAAGTTTGACAATGAGATAATGTTGGGCAGATACTTAAAGCTAACTTGGCTAACTCTTCTGGTTCAGCAGAACTATGGTCAGGTACGGGTACTAAATAAAGACGATCGCCTGTTGCCAACACAGCCTTAAAAATATCAGCATGGTCTTTAGTAGAAAGCATACCCATTACCCAAGATTTCCCCTTTTTTTGCGGGTATAAATGAGCTAGAGTATCGACATATTGACGTAAGGCGATAGCAGCGGCGGTATTATGAGCACCGTCAACTAATAGTTTATGATTTCCCCAAGTTGTCCATTGCAGACGACCAAGCCATTTAGTATTTTCCATCCCGTTTTGGATAGCAGTTTCCGAAATTTTCCACCCTTGTTGCTGGAGAATTTGGCAAGTTGCGATCGCGAGGGCTGAGTTCATTAATTGAATTTTCCCTAATAGTGGTAAAGGGTATTTAATTGCGATCGCAGGTGTTGGTAAATTAATGTTAGTATCTAGTTCTGGCTGATATTCTACCCAATTTTCGCCTAAATCTAATGCAGGTTTTGGCCAGATAGCAGGACAGTTTAATTGTTCAAGGCGTTTTTCGATAACTGCTTTAGCTTCTAGAGGTAATTGTCCGATGACAGCAGGGCAATTTTGTTTGAGAATACCTGCTTTTTCACCTGCAATATCTGCTAAAGTTGGGCCGAGAACTTGCCAGTGTTCGCGACTAATGGAAGTGATGATGGAAACGAGAGGAGTTTCGCAGACATTAGTTGCATCTAATCTTCCGCCTAAGCCAACTTCTATGACGGCAATATCTACTTTTTTTTCGGCAAAATATAGCCAAGCGGCGGCGGTAAATACTTCAAATTGGGTAGGAGATTCGCTATCTTTATTATTAATAACGTTTACTACTTGTAAAAGATAATGTTCTAATTGTTCTGATGAAATGGGTTTTTGATTGATACAGATGCGTTCATTCCAGTCAATTAAATGGGGAGAAGTGTAGCGACCAACTTGATAGCCTGCGGCGGTTAATATGGAAGAAAGATAGGCACAAACAGAACCTTTGCCATTTGTGCCTGCGACATGAATAATAGGGATTTTTTGGTGAGGGTTGCCTAATTTATCTAAGAGTTGTTGAATTCTGTCTAGACCAAGATTTACACCGAAGCGTTGATAGGGTTTGAGGATAGAATCTACTTTCATTCGAGATGTCTGATATAATTGATGGGAGTTAAAGAGATAAATACCAATATTATTTCTCTTTGTCCCGGTTGTGGTAGCTTAGAGTTACGATTTCGCCAAGCTGGGTTTAATGTACTCTAGGCTAACGAGTATGATAAATCAACTTGGGACATTTTAACGCGATCGCACTTCTTTACTAAACTGGGGGTGGCTCAGTTGTAACTCTGGAAGGGCGAATTTTTGAAATTAGAGATTACAGCGACAATTAAAGGGGTATATTTAGGGTAAACTTCTATCAATGATATCTTCAGACTAGGGTATCTCTCCATGTCAGAAACTAAAATTGACAAATTGACTCCTGAACAAGAGGCATTAATTCCAGTATATCAGGAAAAGTGGCGGCAATTCTCGCGTTCCACCGAGCCAATAAACTACAATCAAGCCGCTGAAGTGATAAAATCTGTTTATGAGCTAATGGGTAAACAAGAACCAGAGATTATTTTTTGTAGTAATCCATATCAAGGCTTGGAATTGGGTACTACACAGCCATCAGAGCAGCGAATTATTGAGCATATATGGCGGCATTTATGGGAGAAACTGTATAGACAATTGAAAGTTAGCGTAGTAGAACCGCCTTGGAAAGAAGTGAGAAAAATTTTAGGGGATGCTAGTTTATGGATGCACCAAGAACTGAGGAATAGAGTCAATAATTCACTTAAATTAGAATTACAATTAGCTAATTACATTGAGACTCAACATTGGGCTTACTCTTGTATTTTATTTGAGATAAGTATTTTTTTATTTAATTATCTTCACGATCAAAAACATTGGGAGGTATTTCAATTGCTAGTCAAGCACTGTGGTTGCGTTATTCTACCTTATGAAAAAACTTGCATTATCTGCGATCGCCCTCGCATCCTCTCCTTCGACAACCAACACCGCCTCCACGCCGAAGGTACACCCGCCATCCAATTTGCAGACGGATACAGCCTCTACTCTTATCACGGAGTCACCTTACCTGAGAAATACGGAAAACTGCAC
>NZ_JAQMUA010000148.1:0-7864 GCF_028330895.1 Kamptonema animale CS-326
GAAAAATGAGTATCCTACCTTTAGCGAACTCGTGCAGTTTCGCAATCAATATACCATTGCCAAAAATCTCAACTCACCTCTGATTGTCCAAACCTACAGCCTGGAACCCTATCAGAATGGTTATGCGTTGGTAATGGAAGACTTTGGGGGGATTTCTCTTCACGAATGGGCGATTAAAGGGAAAAACCCATTCTCATTGAGAGAATTTTTAGAAGTCGCGATCGCACTGTGCAATACCTTAGATATACTGTATCGCGAGCGCATCATTCACAAAGACATCAAACCCAGTAATATTTTAATTAATCCCGAAACTAAACAAGTCAAATTAATCGACTTTAGTATTGCATCTCTACTACCCAGGGAAACCCAAACACTAATTAATCCCAATGTGTTAGAAGGGACACTTGCTTATATTTCCCCAGAACAAACAGGCCGAATGAATCGGGGGATTGACTATCGGACTGACTTTTATTCTTTAGGTGTTACCTTCTACGAGTTACTGACAGGGAAATTACCTTTTGAATCAAATGACGCAATGGAGTTAGTACATTGTCATATTGCCAAAGCCTCACCCTTAGTGCATGAAATTAATTCGGAAATTCCCTCTGTACTATCAGAAATTGTTACAAAATTGATGGCAAAGAATGCCGAAGGTCGCTATCAAAGTGCATTGGGACTGAAGTTTGATTTAGAAAAGTGTTTAGATCGACTACAAGAAACTGGTAAGATTGAGAGCTTTGAGATTGCACAGAGGGATCTGTGCGATCGCTTCCTCATCCCCGATCGACTCTACGGACGAGAAACCGAAGCAGCCACTTTACTGCAAGCCTTTGAAAGAGTCAGTAGTGGCGCAACAGAACTGATGCTCGTTGCAGGCTTTTCAGGGATAGGAAAAACCGCCGTCGTCAACGAAGTTCATAAACCCATTGTGCGGCAACGCGGCTACTTCATCAAAGGTAAATACGACCAGTTCAACCGCAACATTCCTTTGAGTGCTTTTGTCCAGGCTTTTCGTGACTTAATGGGGCAATTGTTGAGTGAAAGCGATACTCAGCTAACGCAGTGGAAAGAGAAAATCTTGTCTGCTTTAGGTGAAAATGGGCAAGTTTTAATAGATGTCATTCCCGAACTAGAGCAAATTATCGGCAAACAGCCAGCAGCCCCAGAACTTGGTGGTAGTGCTGCTTTAAACCGCTTCAACTTGTTATTTGGCAAGTTCATAGCCCTGTTCGCTACACAGCAGCATCCTTTGGTAATGTTCCTCGATGACTTGCAGTGGGCAGATTCCGCTTCACTAAGCTTGATGCAAGTGTTGATGAGTCAAAGCCAGATGTGTTATCTGCTGATTGGGGCATACCGAGATAACGAAGTCTTTCCGGCTCATCCCTTAATGCTGACATTAGAGGAGATGAAGAAAGACTCAGCAACCATCAGCACTCTAACCCTGGCTGCTTTAAGTCAATCTCATATCAATCTTTTGGTTGCCGACACCGTCAGTTGTTCCACAATCACAGCGCAACCTTTGAGTGAGTTAGTCTATCAAAAAACCCAAGGCAACCCGTTCTTTGCTACCCAATTTCTCAAAGCTTTGCATCAGGATGGCTACATTGCTTATGACTTCAATGTAGGATATTGGCAGTGCGATATTGCAGCAGTGAAATTGCTCTCGCTCACTGATAATGTAGTCGAGTTCATGGCAATGCAATTGCAAAAGTTGCCCGATGCAACCCAAAATGTCCTCAAACTTGCTGCCTGTATTGGCGCTCAATTTGATTTAGAGACATTGGCTATAGTTTCAGAATTTTCTTCAATCGAAGCCGCAACAGCATTGTGGAAAGCCTTGCAAGAAGGCTTGATTTTACCCACCAGTCAGATTTACAAGTTTTTTCTGGGTACACAACACTCACAGGCAGAGGATACAGTTAATCCAAGCTATCGATTTTTACACGATCGCGTCCAACAAGCAGCATATTCTCTGATTCCCGATGACCAAAAACAGGCAACTCATCTATCGATTGCTCAACTCTTGCATGACAATATTTCTGAAACTGAGCTAGAAAAGCATATTTTTGAGATTGTCAACCACTGGAATCAGGCGATCGCCCTCGTCCTTGCCCCATCTGACAAAGATCGTCTTGCCCAACTCAACTCAATTGCTGGGCGCAAAGCCAAAGCCTCTAGTGCCTATGAACCTGCCCTCAAGTATTTCAACACAGGTCTAACGCTTCTGTCTGAGCAAACCTGGCAGACTCAACCCAACCTGACCCTGGCGTTGCATGAAGGTGCGGCAGAAGCAGCTTGTCTCTGCGGCAATTTTGCCGAAATGGAGCAGCGAGTCAGCGAGATTTTAGCTCAAAAACTCCATCCGCTCGATCGGGTCACAGCTTACGAAATTAAAATTGATACCTATACGACCCAGAATCGACCTCAAGAAGCGATCGCCATCGCTCACACTGCCCTGAAGCAATTCCACATTTACCTGCCAGAACAACCTACTGAAGCAGGGATTGCTACAGAACTAGAAGAAGTTGCTGACCTACTGCACAACAAAACGACTCACGATCTGCTCAATTTGCCAGAAATGACAGAGGCAGAATCACTGGCAGCAATGCAGCTACTATCCAGCTTAATGCCAGTAGCTCACGTCTCTGCTCCCTTGCTGCTTCCCTTTGTGATTATAGCTTCGGTGAAACTATCGCTGCAAAAAGGAAATGCTGCCCTATCTGCTTATGCCTACAGTTGCTATGCCACCCTATTGAGCAGCATTGTAGAAGATGTTGATGCTGCTTATGCCTTTGCACAGCTAGGGTTGCAAATCGTTGAAAACTTGAATGCACGACGTATCCGGTCAAAAGTTAGTTTCGTCGTGGCAGCATTTATTGTGCATTGCAAATCTCACCTCCGTGAAAGTTTACCCCTTTTTAGAGAAGCGTTTCAGGTCGGGCTAGAGGTGGGCGATATTGTCCATGCTAGCTCCAGTGTGGCATGGTTCTATCAATCTGCTTATTTGAGCGGTCAACACTTAGGCACTCTGGTTTCAGAAGCAGAGCCTTATATCACTGCACTGCTGAAGCTCAATGTAGTTACTGCCTCAAACTATAGCTATCTTGCTTTAGCTGCGATCCAGAGACTACAAGGAACGCAAAGCCAGACCGAGTTGGATGCCCAGACCGCACAACTCTATACCACGCTGACAGCCGCAAACGATCTACTCGGGCTGCATTTCTACTGGGTTTATCATCTAACGGCGTTCTATCTGTTCAATGAAATCGCTCAGGCTGTGCAGGCAGCAGATGAAGCCCGTCAAACCCTGGCAGCAGGATCAGGTTTCTTCACAATCCCAACGTTTTACTTCTACGATTCGCTCACAGCACTCGCCGCTTATCCCGAAGCAACCGATAAAGCGGCGTTGCTCGATCGCATCTCTGCCAATCAGACCAAACTCTATCATCGGTCTCAGCACGCGCCCATGAACTTTCAGCACAAATATGATTTGGTGGAAGCCGAGCGCTGTCGAGTATTGGGCAATAAAACGGAGGCGATCGACCTGTACGATCGCGCCATCTCCCTCGCTAGAGCCAACGACTATATACAGGAAGCAGCACTAGCCAATGAACTCGCCGCCAAATTCTACCTCGACTGGGGCAAAGAACGCATTGCTGGGGAATATGTGATCGAAGCCTACTACGGCTATGCCCACTGGGGAGCCAAAGCCAAAGTTGCTGACCTGGAAACTCGCTACCCGCAATTGCTCACTCCGATATTACAGCAAACCCGTTCTTCCCTATCAGCTAATGAAACTCTGTTCACCTTGGGGAGTATCACCTCTACCAGTTCCGCCACATCCAGTAGTAGCAGTGTCTCTGTAGCTTTAGATTTAGCTGCCATTCTCAAAGCTTCTCAAACTATCTCCGGCGAAATCGAACTAGAAAAACTGCTCTCATCGTTGCTTGCGATCGTTATCGAAAATGCTGGAGCCGATAAATGTGTGTTAATTCTCTTGCGAGACAATCGCCTGCTGATTAAAGGGTCAATTACTGTGGGAACGGAGCCAGTCGTATTGCAACGCCTTCCCATTGAGGACAGTCAGGATATTCCCTTAAAGCTAATTTACAAAGTCAAGCATAACAGGCAGACTGTTGTGCTAATTAATGCGATCGCCGATCCGACTTTAGCTAATGACCCGTATATTATTCGTCAGCAGCCTAAGAGTATTTTATGCAGCCCGATTTTGCATCAAGGGAAGTTGATGGGCATTTTATATCTAGAAAATACTTTAGTAACGGGGGCATTTACTCGCGATCGCGTGGAACTCCTGAATTTACTTTGTGCTCAGGCGGCTATTTCTTTGGAAAATGCCCGACTTTATGAGCAGTCACAAACCTATTCCCAACAGCTAGAGCAAGCCTTGCATGACTTGCAGCAAAGCCAATTGCAAATGATTCAAAGCGAAAAGATGTCAGCTTTGGGTAATTTAGTTGCAGGAGTGGCTCACGAAATTAATAACCCGGTTGGTTTTCTTAATGGTAATATTAATCCGGCCTTAGATTATATTAACGATTTGTTTGGATTGATCGAGCTAGTGCAACAAAAATATCCCCAACTACATCCAGAGATTCAAGAGGAAATAGAAACGATTGAACTTGACTATATTCGAGAAGACTTACCCAAGTTAGTAGAGTCGATGCGAGAAGGTGTGAAGCGGATTCAAGACATTAGCGTGAGTCTCAGAAACTTCTCTCGTGCTGATAGCGATCGCCCTGTTGCCTGCAATATCCACGATGGCATTGATAGCACGATTATGATCCTCAAACATCGCCTCAAACCCAACGACACTCGCCCCGAAATCGAAGTTATTAAAGACTATGGCAATCTACCAATAATCGAATGCTATGCCGGACAATTAAATCAGGTATTTATGAATATTTTGGCGAATGCGATCGATGCTTTAGAAGACTCAAATCAAGGGCATAAATATGGAGAGATTGCCAATATAATTACTGTGAAGACTGAGTTGCCAGCCGATAAAAAACAGGCGATAATTTTGATTAAAGATAATGGGATTGGTATGAGCGCCGAGGTGCAATCTAAAATTTTTGACCATTTATTTACAACTAAGGGAGTAGGAAAAGGGACAGGGTTGGGACTCGCGATCGCACGACAAATCATTGAAGAAAAACACCAAGGTAGCATCACTGTCAATTCTGTCCCTAGCGGGGGTACTGTGTTTGAGATCACTATTCCTGTTAAATAATGGAATATAATAGATCAATACTCCGGACACTTTTTAATGGGCAACGGTAGAATGCGGGTTTGGGACTCCAAGTTCGCCGCACTCGCCAACGGTATAATGAGGGTTTGGGCCGTTTCTCTAAAAATAGAGCAATAGAAAACCAGGAGCAATTGTAGCTCCCGGTATCAGCTTATCCAATTCCGTTGTTTTTATTCAAACTTAATTGCTATCAAGAGAAATTTGCCTCACTCAGTCACGTTAACTGCCTGCGTACTCAGTTCATCACCCTTGCAGTTGAACTAATAGTTAACACTTGAACCAATAGTTAACACTTGAACTAAGGGTTATTGATTCGTTGCTTCCAGAGCAGGTGTAACTGGAACTTCAGCAATTTCACCCAAATTAATCTTGATTACTTGATTACGAGCTTCAGCCACTTTAGGCAGCGTTAGCGTCAAGATGCCATCTTTATATTCAGCCGTAACTGAGTCATTTTGAATGTGTGCGGGCAATCGCAGCACCCGATGAAATTTACCGTAGCGGAATTCAGAGCGGAAATAGCGAGATTGCTGTTCTTTTTGTTCATAACGATGCTCGCCAGAAATGGCAACTGCTTCACGAGTTACTTGAACATCGATGTCTTTGGGTTCAATTCCCGGCAATTGCGCTTTTAATACGAAATTATCCCCTGCATCTGCCAATTCAACAGCCGGCTTCCAAGTTACTTCCGTTGCTGCTTGAGTCTCTGTCAGTGAGTTAAACACTTGGTCAAGATGGCGACGGAATGTTTCCATGTTCGGTGTTGGGCGTAAAGTAGCGAATCAACATAATCTGTCACCTCAAAGATTGGTAAAGCTTTCTTAGCTGGTTATCAGTCTTGCTTATTGCTTACAGTTACATTATGGAGTTTTCTCATTGGGAGCAGAAGTCAGGAAAACCCAACTGAACTTGTAGTAGTTGCCAGAATTAGAGACAATAATTAGGAGCAATCGGCATTGAAGAAAACCGTACTTAGTTATTCGTAGAAACCGAAATTGTGGTAGTAGTGCCACGCTTAGCTAACCCGCTTCGAGTTTTATTTTTAGGGCTGGACAGCGCCCACACACCAGCTTAAAACTTATCAATATACCTATCCCGCCTATCGGCTCGACTGAGCCAACCTGCCCGAAAAACCGAATCTTTATTCCCCGGTGCGCTCCACCGGATATAATCTTGCCGATGCCTTTCATTAAGCGCCCTTGCTAGTTGTTTCAGATCACCAATATTGCCAATTTCCCTCAAATATTGTCTCGACCTTCCCACCCCCGAATTAATAGCAATATCAGCACATACTTCAAAAGCAGGCTGAGACAACTGAGTACACCCACCAGGTGCAAAATAATCCTGTTTGTAAATCTGTGCAACCGCAGTCTTGAATGCCAAGGGATTCTTATCATAAGCAAACTTCACAAACATGGATGGATGACCGTTAAATCCCTCACCTAAACCTGACAGTAAATCATTGCGATGATTCCAACCCACACTAGGGATAATTCCCATGCACGTAAAGCCTTTTTGTCCTTGAAACCAGTTGCCGCTGTCGTTCCCCAAATTTTGACAACCCCCTTCAAAACCGAAAGCTAATTGTAATGCGGCTTCTGCTTTAGTATTTGGTATGCTCACAGCATCTTTGTGTGTTTTTCCCGTAACTTTATCGGTAGCAATTTGAGCAACACTAATTAACTGTTGTGCTGGTTCGGATTGGATGACTGGCGGCACTAAAATATATGCTACCGTCAGCACAATAACTCCCCATGTTACCAGCCTAAAATCAAATTCATCCCGATGTTTAATTTTGTAAACTGTCATTGACTTTTCTCCGGCAATTTACCCGTCAAAGCTTGATAAACATAGCCCGATTGTGGCGGCACTTTCTCGCCATCAGTTCCACCCGAACGCTGTTGAAAATGCAGGTGTGGCCCAGTACCAGCCGTACCCGATTTAGCGATGACTGTGCCTACTTTCTGTAACCCAGACTTGCACTCGCCAACTGGCAAATGTAAGTAGTCAAAACTGACACCCCACTCCGATATCGAGTAACTAGCAACCCAACCCCAGCGGCCATTATCCCAACACCGAACATTGACAGTTCCTCCGACTGGCCCAATCGCATACAAAGGCGTGTACATCGGAGTGGCCACATCTGTTCCAAAGTGAATCGAACTGCAACCGGGGCATGGTGATTTACGAGGCCCAAAGGCACTACTGATTTGATATCCTGCAATGGTGTCTCCCGCTTGTAGAGAAGTTGCCCATTTTCCGCTAAACTTGGGGGTATTGTTGGAATTAATGCGGCTACTGCTCGCAGTTTCGGATAACCCTGATGCAATTGTTGCCTGTTGATTATTAGCGGCTAATTGAACTGTTTGACCTGATTGAACTGTTTGCATAGCTTGCCCACCTCTCACCAGCACTCCAACTGAATTCTGCAATATTTGGTTAAGCCCAGGTGCTAAAATAGCGATCGCTATCCCCGTAACCACAACAGCAGTAATAAAATCCCCCCGGCGATAAGCAGTATCCAAACGGACTGGATTGTGCTGATAGCCAGATTCAGGAGAATAGACAATAGAAGATGTGTCAACAGGAAAC
>NZ_JAQMUA010000149.1:0-19252 GCF_028330895.1 Kamptonema animale CS-326
GATACCGCCAAGATGGCGGCGTTACGTAAAGCCTGCGTAAGTCCTGTAGTCTCTATAGATATCGATCTCTATTATCATACACAATCGATACTTATTCCAATGGTAATCGTACCGTCACAGTTGTTCCTTGACCTTCCTGACTCTCAATATTCCATTCCCCTTGGTGTAATTCTACACAAGTTTTTACCACTGCTAATCCTAAACCAGTTCCGATTACTTCTCCGACATTACTACCTCGATAAAAGGGTTCCAAAATTCTAATTTTATCTGCCGCGAGAATGCCAATACCGCGATCGCATATTTGGAAAATTGCCGTATTTGCATTACAGTTTAAAGTAAATTGAATCTTAGCATCAGCAGGTGAATATTTTGCTGCATTTGAGAGTAAGTTAGTAAGTAACGATCGCAACAATTTTTTGTCTAAAAATGCTCTCGTATTTTGACAATTACTCGTAAATTCGATAACCTGACTAACTTCCATTTGCATCTCATCTATAATTTGTTGACAAAAGGGTTCTATATCCAATAATTGGGGATGAAATTCTAGTTGCTTAACCTCTGCCCGTGTTAACATTAATAAATCTGTAATCTGCTGACTCATCCGCTTTGCAGTCAAATTAATCCGCTGAATATTATTCTGTTTCTGTTCTTCAGTTAGTTGATTATGGTTAACTTGCAAAGATTCACTAGAAAGTAAAATAGTGGTTAACGGCG
This sequence comes from Kamptonema animale CS-326, assembly GCF_028330895.1. Classification (NCBI taxonomy): domain Bacteria; kingdom Bacillati; phylum Cyanobacteriota; class Cyanophyceae; order Oscillatoriales; family Microcoleaceae; genus Kamptonema; species Kamptonema animale. Next base: position 715 of record NZ_JAQMUA010000149.1, read on the forward strand.
TTCGCAGTTCATGGGATGCCATTGAGAAAAAGCTAAATCTTAATTCACTCAAACTTTTAGTTCGTTCTAATTCCCGATTTAAGTTATGTAATAAGAGCGCTAAAGTGCTAGTAATTAATAACCCGCCGATTAAGGTAATTATCGCGCTATATTGCGTTTCAAGGGGATAATTGACGGAGGGTGAAAAAGCAATTGACCACTGTCGCTGTCCTACGGTTAAAGTCTGCGTACATTTTTCAGCAGATGGACAGAGAGAAGAATTAATTAAATTAATTTGTGAGTTTTCTTCAAGCGTTGTCACTTGTTTATAAGCAGCATCATAGCGTCCCAGGAATTGCTGTCCCGGATTAGAACTTCGGTCGTACACTGTAAAGTTGATTTCGTATTGCAAGTCTTTTAAAGATTCTTCAACTACATCTGATAGGCGAAATACACCTAGTAAGAACCCAGTTAAATTCTGGCGACGAAGTTTAAGAGAAGTTGGAGTTTGATGATTTTTATAAAGTGGCAAAAACACTAGAAAACTAAATTGATCGCGTTTTTCCTGAACTAATTTAATGCGTCCAGTAGCCGTAATTTTGCCTGTATCTCTTGCTTGATTGATTGCGATTGCGCGGGTAATATTTGAGTTAAGATCGTATCCCAAGGCGGATTCGTTACCTATAAATGGCTCTACATAGGTGACAGGTAAATAGTAGGGACGATTAGCGGCTTTAAGCAAAGCTTCATCTTTACCTAATTCAGTAATTTGGAAAGTAGGATAACCTTCTAACTGGATCTTTCTTTCGTAGGTAAAACGTTCTTTTTCTGCCACTATGGGAGCCCATTCTAGTGCTTGAATACCCGGATAAGTCTTGAGCGTTCTTCTGACAAAATTCGCAAACTCTTGACGATCTACTTGAAATTTAACTACTGCATAGTAATCATCAAGAAATGATAGCATATCAGTATATCGGTTGAGGCTACGCTGGAGGGCTGTAGCCAAATTTTCAATCTGTCTTTGAAACCGGAATTGCCGATTAGATGTCTCCCATCTGCTGACAAAAATGGTAGCTAAAACTGACAATCCTATGCCTAAACTTAGGGTCAAAATCAATGCAATTCGATGATGAAAAAAAGTTTTTGGCATACTACTTCCAGACTATACCCTCTTCTATGAATCTGGGTAGAGTAAAATTACATTAGGTTAGGTAAGTTGTTGGGCTTCAGCACTTTTTGGGCTAAAGCCCAACAACTTACCTAAAAATCAACCACGATCTCCAATTAACAACCGAACAACCAACAACTAACTGTCTAGCTTTTTTCCTTTGACTCAAATATTACTCTTTCATAAATATCGCTCATTGACATCTCAATTCCTACTGAAGTAAAGGAAACTGTAGCCGCATCCCCCTCATAATCTTGAAATAACCATTGCCCCGATTCAGTCTTAAGAAACTGCTCGACTAAAAACTCATATTGGTCAATTAAAACATACTCGCAGAATTGAGGAATTGAGCGATAGAATCGAAATTTATCTTCTCTATCAAAACCTTTCGTAGACTTCGAGAGCACTTCTACTATTAATAAGGGATTAAGTACCTCATCTTGCCGTCCTTCGGTGAAAAGTGGCTGTCCTTCAATTACCATCACATCTGGATAAACCCCTCGCTGATGCCGAGGAATCCATAACCGTAAATCATTCATAAAAACTTCATAGGGTTTTCCCTGAAACAAGTTGCCAAAAACTCCGATCAGATTGCGTGTAATCCGGTTATGATTTATAGTGCCACCTGACATAGGTAAAATTTCTCCCTCGTGATATTCACTTCGGAACTCCGCTGTTTCTTCTAACTGCCGATATTCCTCTGGAGTATAAGTTTGCTGCTGTGTTTGAACTAGCATTTTAACCTCAACTGATAGTGATGACTTTCAGGTAGAAGGATTGAGTTGTACAATTAAGTGGCTGCCCGATCGATTGGGGTAGGCACGGGGGCGCTACCCCTACAAATCTGTATGAATGATTTAGACGTGCTGTATATTATAATTGATTATTATCTGATTTAGAAGCGACTACCACTATTATCATTTTTTAGGTTCTCAAACTTTCACATTGAAATTCCATAATTAACAAAAACTTAGTTTCATAGTAAAAGATATACCTCCGACTCTGTTAATAGTTTCACTTCCCTCTATGATTGCAAATCCTAATTCTTTGTACAGGTGGATTGCGTCTAGATTTGAGCTTCTGACACTTAAAGAGATTGAGGGGTAAGAGAGTTTTGCCGCTGCTAACAAACTAACGAGTAACTGTCTTCCTATGCCTTTACCTCTATGTTGGGGAAGAACTGCGATCGCTAATTCTGGGGTAACATCGTCAATGTAGCCTAATCCTTGCTTTTCTCCTGTAAACAAACGCGCCCATACCGCCCCTACTGGCTGGTGGTTGGTTAATTCCCAAGCCAGAAAGCCGAAATCGTTTTTCCGCCCCCAATTTTTGACATATTTGGCAATTAGAGGATGATTCCTCACAGCTTCGACTGTTGATTCACCTTCTTCTGCTAAATGGGCAGCTTCATAGAGCATTTGCCACAAAAAAGGCTCGTCTTCTTGAGTTAACGGGCGAATAGAATATTTTAAAATATTAGCCATAAATACTTGGTTGCGACTTTCACCCTTTCTCTTCGATCAAAACACCATTGAGGAAAATATCTGCTAATCCTTCTGCCATTTCTTGTATCGCTTGAGGAGAAGCACCGGGTTCTAAAAGAGTATCTTGACTGAAGCCTGCGATCGCAAACATTCCCAAAAATACCTGAGCTACAATTTTAGGATTCATCTGCCGATAAACTCCCCTATCCATCGCCGTTTGGAAGAAAGCCTCAGCCACATCTGTCATTTTTCCAATCACTTCTGCTTGAATGCGATCGCGCAACTCTGGGTGAAACTGTGCTTCCATAAAACATACTCGCATCATATCCGCATTCTCTCGGACATTTAGCATCCGCCGCCGCATCACTTGAGCCACAGCTTTATAACTAGCCATCTCGCTCAATTCTGTCAGCAAATCAGTCAAAATTTCTACCCAGCCATTAGTTGCTACCTCGATCAAAATTGCCTTTTTATTAGGAAAATGCCGAAATAGCGTACCCTCCGCCACACCAGCCGCCTGTGCTAAAGAAGCAGTTGTAGTACCTTCGTAGCCTTTGCGGGCAAATAAACGCTGTGCTGCTTGCAAAATCCGCTTTCGCGTCTCTGTTTCTGAAGGAGGGGACTGATTAAAAATTCGCATAGCTGGAAAATTGGGAATAGGGAATTGAGAACTAAAATTTAGACTTGGGGCTGCTGCTGGTTAACCTAAAACAGCACTTATACACTACTTTCGTAAAGCGGCGAGAAAATTAAAAATTAAAAGTTAAAAATTAAAAAGTAAATTTATTATTTTTAATTTTGCATTTTTAATTTTTAATTACCGCCCACGTCAAGGGTGCGTAAGTCCTAATTAGCCTAACATCTGATGGAGAAGAGAGCCCCCAAACATCCAAAAGTCTTTATGCTATAAAGAGTGGTTCCGATCTTACACTTGATAAGTTTGTTCTCTCGGTTGACTTCAGTGCTAATTTCTATGCTTCTTATTTGGCTTCAACAGTGCAGGCGGCTCAACGGATTGAGACGATCGATCGCATCTTTACTTGCCGCTATTTTGCTCTGGTGCGGGATGCCACCAGCGATCGCGATCGCCCGCGAAAACCCCGCTAACCCATCCTTAACAAACGCGGGACAAGGGCAGGTATCCTCAATTCAACCCTATCTCGATCGCGTCATTCAGCAGGTGACAGAATTTCGCCTCGAAAATGGCATGAAATTTATTGTGCTAGAAAGGCCCAGAGCCCCTGTAGTTTCCTTTCTGATTTACGCTGACGTAGGCGGGGCAAATGAGCCTGATGGTAAAACAGGTGTTGCTCACTATCTAGAACATTTAGCATTCAAAGGAACTCCCAAAATCGGGACAAATGACTATAAATCTGAGAAACCCCTGCTAGAAAAACAGGATCGGATATTCGAGCAAATCCAAGCAGCTAAAGCTAGCGGTAAGACAGAAGAAATTGCCAAATTAAAGGCAGAATTTGACAAAATTGAAGCCGAAGCATCGGCATACGTCAAGCAGAATGAACTGGGTAAAATTGTGGAACAGGCAGGAGGTGTGGGACTAAATGCTACAACTTCTACGGATGCAACTTCCTACTTTTATAGTCTGCCCTCAAATAAGCTAGAACTGTGGATGTCTCTGGAGTCGGAGCGGTTTCTAGAACCAGTTTTTAGAGAATTTTATAAGGAAAAACAGGTAATTTTAGAAGAGCGCAGATTGCGAAGCGAAAATTCGCCTGTGGGTAAGATGATTGAGGCATTTGCAAATAAAGCTTTTTCTACTCATCCGTATCGCCGCCCAGTGATTGGCTACAGTGAAGATATTAGCAATTTAAAAAGGAGTGATGTTCAAGAATTTTTCGATGCTTACTACATTCCTAGCAAGCTGACAGTGGCGGTGGTGGGAGATGTTCAGGCCGCGAATGTGAAGCGACTAGCAGAGGTTTATTTCGGTCGCTACAAGGCTAAGCCAGCCCCTCCAGAATTGACAATTGTGGAGCCGCCCCAGACGGAACCAAGGGAAGTTACAGTACAGTTGCAATCTCAACCTTGGTATTTGGAAGGATATCACCGACCGGCGATGAATCATCCCGATCATGTTATTTATGAAGCGATCGCCAGTTTGCTCAGCAGTGGTCGCACTTCTCGCCTCTACAAGTCTTTGGTAGAAAAACAACAATTAGCCCTGGTTGCTGAGGGTTTCAGCGGCTATCCAGGGGAAAAGTATGCCAATTTGATGCTTTTTTATGCGATGACGGCTCCTGGCCATACTGTTGATGAAGTAGCAACGGCTCTGCGGACTGAGATTGAGCGGTTGCAATCTGAACCTGTTTCTGATGTGGAGTTGGCGCGGGTGAAAACTAAAGCGCGAGCGACTTTGTTGCGATCGCTCGATTCTAACCAGGGTATGGCTTTTGCGCTGGTGAATTATGAAGTGAAAACGGGTTCATGGCGCAATTTGTTTAAGGAGTTAGACGCGATCGCTGCTATTACAACGGCCGATATTCAGCGCGTCGCTAAAGAAACTTTCCGCCCAGAAAATCGCACAGTAGGGCGATTATTACCTAATTGAAGGTTGTTAACTGTTAACTGTTAACTGTTAATTGTTAACTGTTAATTGTTAACTGTTAATTGTTAACTGTTAATTGTTAACTGTTACGAGAACTTACTCAGGCTCGTCTAAATAAAAAGATTTGCAATTACTTTGCTGGCTCGTAATGACATAACAGGAGAAAACATGGCAATTAAAGGAGAAAGAATGCAGAGCAAAAGCGGAATGAAAAAACAGGCGAAATTATTGCTTTTTAGCTTTAGCTTTGTAGTGTTTGCACTAATATTTTTTAATTTTTCCTCTGCTTTTGCAGTAGCAGCAAAACACTATGACGAGTTAACTTTCCCACCGCTACCAGAGCTTCAGTTGCCGAAATACACTCGATTTGAACTTAAAAATGGAATGCGGGTCTATTTAATGGAAGACCACGAATTACCTCTGGTAGGGGGAACAGCCTTAGTTCGTACTGGCGATCGCTTTGAACCGGCAGATAAATTAGGACTGGCAACTTTGACCGGAAATGTAATGCGGACTGGAGGCACTCGCCAGCATCCGCCTGATGAACTCAATCAGTTATTAGAACAGCGTGCGGCAGCGGTAGAAACGGGTATTGGTCTTACTGCTGGTAACGCCGGTTTTAGTGCTTTGAGTGAAGATTTAGAGACGGTTTTCGGGCTATTTGCTGAGGTAATTCGGGAGCCTGCCTTTGCTCAGGATAAATTGGATTTAGCAAAGAATCAAGAGCAAGGCGCGATCGCGCGGCGGAATGACGATCCAGAGGGTATTGCGGGCCGGGAATTTCAAAAACTGATTTATGGCGATCGCAGTCCTTACGCTCGTACTGTCGAGTATGAAACGCTCAATAATATTTCCCGCGAGGATTTGGTGAGTTTTTATCAGCAGTATTTCCATCCTCAGAATATAATTTTGGGCATTGGGGGGGATTTTGACACCGCGAAAATGCGATCGCTCATTGAGCAGAAATTTGGCGATTGGCAATCCCCAAAGGCAAGTCGCGAATTACCTTTACCTCCCGTATCTCAAGCTAGCCAAGGCGGTTTATTTTTTGTAAATCAGCCACAATTAAGCCAAAGTTACATAGAAATGGGTCACTTGGGAGGTACTTTTAGCAGTCCTGATTATGCGGCCCTAGATGTAATGAATGGCGTGCTTAATGGTTTTGGAGGGCGTTTGTTTAATAATGTGCGATCGCGCCAAGGACTAGCCTACACTGTCTACGCTGCTTGGAGTCCGAGATTTGACTATCCGGGAATATTTATCGCTGGCGGACAGACGCGATCGGAGGCAACAGTACCCTTTATTCAAGCTATTCTGACTGAAATTGAGCGGATTCGCACTGAAAAAATTACCCCAGAAGAATTAGCTTTTGCCAAAGATTCAACTCTCAATTCTTTTATCTTCAATTTTGAAGATCCCAGTCAAACCTTATCGCGATTAATGCGATATGAATACTACAATTATCCCTCCGATTTCATCTTTCGCTATCGCCGTCAAGTTGAATCAACAACTATTGCTGACGTGCAGCGGGTGGCAAACACCTATTTGAAACCGGAGAACATAGTAACCTTAGTAGTCGGCAATACTGATGCGATTAAGCCACCTCTAACCAGTCTCGGAAATTCAGTTAAGGTGCAATCGATTGATATCACAATTCCCGCTAAAAGTTGAACAGAAAAACAGTTTAACGGTTAACAGTTAACAGTTAACCGTTAACAATTACCTACTAAGATTTTTGCCCAGCAAAAAATAAGTAGTCATTTCCCCTTTACCTTTAATTTGAATAGGGCTGCGTTTCTGCAACAAAAACTTATCTTTCAATAACTCATAAGTAACATCGCTCACTTGAATTTGACCAGCCAAACCATGCGATTCCATCCGCGATGCTAGGTTCACAGTATCACCCCATAAATCATAAATAAACTTTTTAATACCAATCACTCCCGCCACTACCGGGCCACTATGAATGCCGATGCGGATACTGAAATCCTTGTTATTTTTCGCGTTGAATAGGGCAATTTCTACCTGCATATCAATAGCCATTTGCGCGATCGCCTCAGCATGATCGGATCTCGGTGTAGGCAAACCTCCTACTACCATATAAGCATCGCCAATAGTCTTAATTTTTTCTAAACCGTGTCGTTCGCACAGGTGGTCAAAAGCAGAGAAAATTTGGTTGAGTAAATCTACTAAAGCAATCGGACTCATTGAAGCAGAAAGCGGCGTAAAGCCCACAATATCCGCAAATAAAACTGTAACTTCAGCAAAGTCATCAGCAATAATGCCTTCGTGTTGTTTGAGACGATTTGCAATTGGTTCTGGCAAAATATTCAGTAATAGACGTTCAGTTTGTCCCTGCTGGAGGCGCAGTGCTTCTTCTGTCTTCAGGCGCTCAGTAATGTCTCGAAAAATAGCGCGAGTTGCAATAGGTGTACTATCAACAAATTTACAGTTTACGCTGCCTTCCACAGAGATTTTTTGACCGTCTTTTGTCATGAATTCGGCTTGAACTTGTTCGATTTTTTCTCCTGACATTACCCGCTCGAACATACTCATACAATGTTTTTTACAGTCAGGATGAATAATATCATATACCGTCATTTTAGTAATTTCTTCTTCACTGTAACCTAGAGTTTCTAACCAGGAGCGATTGACATATAAAAAATGACCGTCCGCAGCTACACTTTGAATCAAATCCGTAGCATTTTCAAACAAATCTCGCATTTTTTCTTCACTTTCCCGCAGCGCTTCCTCTGCTTGTTTGCGCTTGATAAACTGACCGAATTGGCTACCAATTGCTGCCATTATCTGAAGCAAATCTTCATCTAGCTGCTGCGGAAAGCGGCTGAAAAAAGTCATAACTCCCAGAACAGCTTTTGCTGATATCATTTCTTCATAATCGCCCAGAATTGGGAAGCTAAAAGCTCCATGTAGTCCTTCTTTAGCAGCGATTTCTTTTCGCAAAAAGTCATGATCTTCAACTACATCAGAAATCCAATGGGAGGAACCGCTAGCCCAAACGCGACCAGGCAAACCAACTCCAGGCGCAAAAGTAATCTGTTCGGTAATAGCTCTAAATTCTGGAATTTCTATTGATGCTTGTACCCAACTTTGAACGCATCTGAGTAAACTAGGGTCGGAAATTGGAAAGTTTCTGTTGGCTTTTGAGATTAATCTTTCGCCTTCTTCTGACATCCAAAGCTCCCCTGTATCCCATCCCAAAGTCTCGCAAATTACTGCTAGTATTTCTTCGACTGCCTGCTGAAGAGTGGGAGCTTCTGATAATACTAGGGTAGTAAAATGTTGCACTAATTGGCGTTGTTGATTGCGCTGATGTTCGGTAATATCCCGACCGATATAAACTAAATCTTGTGCCAAGGCGTTGCCTTCATAAACCCTCTCAATATCAGCTTGAATAGCTGAACAAGAAAAAGCAACAGTTAATTTTACTCCCTTTTTAGTTGTGCAAACTACTTCGGCATTAGCTTGAGATCCAGCAGAATAATGATTGATTTTCTGAAATAATTCTTTGTCAGTAATTACTATCTCAATCGACTTGCCCACTAATTCTGTTTCAGTATATCCGAACAAAATTTGAGCTGCATGATTGACTTTTTTTATTTGACCCGATGGCGTTGTTACTAACAATGCCTCTGCCATTGAAGTGATAATTTTATCAATATAATCTTTGGCACCAGCTAAGGCACTCAATAAAAGATTCATTTCATTAGTAGCCTGGACTAATGTTTGTTCCAGAGTCATCCTGTCTGTTACATCTTCAAAAAAAATAATCAGGATATCAAAATTTTTTTCTTCTTGGTACTGGACAATATAGAGATCGAAATAGAGAATAGAATTATTGTCTAACACCCGCGTAATTGCTTTCAGCTCAAAACTAGGTAAATTTCCTGCTAAAATCTCGGCTAAAATTTCTTCAGTTCCTATCAGTTCAGGAAAACCAGTACGGACATCATTTCCCGATGTAATATTTCCAGATTCAGCAAATCGCTGCACGTTGGAGGATGTCTCTACAATCGTCAATTCCCGATCCACTGCTAGGTATTCTAGGTGGTGAGGAGCTAAGAGTTTTTTAAAAATGCTCTTCATGAAAGATGGAGTTATAATAAGTTAAGAGGACATAATTAAACGTAAAATACTGATAAGGCGAGTTAAGCTTTTATCTCTTGTAACCAATGCCTTCTGCTTTCTATTTATCTAATTTCTCTGTCTGGCGATCGCCCTTTAAAGGAATTGCAACTCTGAAGGTAGTACCCGCGCCAACTTCACTGCTAAAAATGATGCTACCGCCGTGCAAGTTAACGCACTCTTTGACAATGGCTAAGCCTAGCCCAGTACCCGATATTTTACCCACATTGTGCGCTCTATAAAACGATTCAAATAGTTGTTCTTGGTCGGCAATCGGAATCCCAATTCCTTCATCTTTTATTGTAAAAACAGCCTCTAGAAAGCTTTGCTCAAATTCAAAGTAAACAGTACTCCCTTGAGGAGAATATTTAATCGCATTTAGCAGCAAATTACTAAGTATTTGCCGCATCATCTTCGCATCTAACAATGGTAAACTTTTCGCCTGTTCGCCATCTTCAGCGGGATTTTGTTCGGATTTTTGAGTGTGGACAAATTGAATTATGTGGTTCCTACCCGCAGCAATTTTTATTTCTTCTACTATATCTGAGCAAAATTTTGTCAAATCGATGGGCACAGGCTTAAACTCTATTTTTCCTAACTCTGCACTGCTGATAAACCGTACATCATTTAACAGTTCAATCATGTGTTTAGAGGCGGTCTTGATATGAGTAAGATATTGGGTTTTTTCTGCTTCTGTTGTTTCTAATTGGTGTTCCTTAAGTATTTCAGTAGACATTAAAACTGTATTCAAAGGATTAGCAAATTCGTGAGCAATCATTGAAAAGAATCTAGATTTTATCTCTCTAAGTTCCTTTTCTTTTGCCAAAGCGGTACGAATTTCAATTTCTTCTCGGTTGCGTTCTGTGATGTCGCGACCAATATAAACAAAATCGTGTAATCCCTGTATTTCTGTCTGAATAGCTGAACAGGAAAACTCTACCCAGATTTCCTGTTTGGTTTTCTTACGACAAAGTAGTTTTATATCAAAATTTGACAGTTCCCCTTGACATAAAATATAACGGTGACGAGCCTGAGATAATAATTTATCTTCATCTGTAATCAGCGAAATCGACTCGCCAATCAATTCACCTTCACTATAACCAAACAGAAATTGTGCAGATTGATTGACTGTTTTGATAGTTCCGGCTGTTGTGGTTACTAACAAAGCATCACCCATTGACTTGATGATTTTATCTATATAATCCTTGGAAGCTGCTAATGCACTTAATAAAAGATTCGCTTCGTTGGCTCTCTGGATTAAGACTTGCTTGGCAACCATCTTTTCTGTTACATCTTCAAACAGAATAATTAATCTATTTTCAATATGGTCTTCCTCCCGATTTTCAAAGGCATAAATATCAAAATATAAAGGCTGGCTGTTATCTACAAATCGAGCAATCCCCTTTAACTCAAAATTGACCTTCTGCCCTTGAAGGACGGAGATTAGAACATCTTCAACTCCTATTACTTCGGGGAAGGCAAGACGAACATCTGCACCTATTTTCAACTCCCTGGGACGATCGGCAAAGCGTTCTACTCCAAAAGATGTTTCGAGAATGGTGAACTGTTGATTAATTGCTAAATACTCCATTTGGCGGGGGCCAAGTAGTTTATTTAAAAGATGATTCATGCAGGTTCTACCATTTTGTAAGCTAGTTTGTGAAAAATATCATCAACGTCTTTACCTGTCTTTGCGGAAGTTGTATAGGTAGCCAATACTCGCTCTGGAGCGGTCGCCTCAGCAATTTCTACCATTTTAGCTAATTTTTCTTCATCAACCAAGTCTAATTTATTTAAAGCGATGACGATCGCAGCTTTGGGATTGACGGAAGTAAAAAGCTGAATATGTTCGATTAACCTTTCAATAGTTTCGGGGCGGCTAACATCAGCAACAACTAATGCACCACTAGATCCTTGGAGGTAAGAGGGTGCGATCGCTTTAAATTTTGTATGACCTTCTAAATCCCAAATCAAAAGTTGTACGTCCTGTTTTGCCTGCTGTTTTACCCCCAGCAATTCAATGTTTTTACGGGAGATTTTCACTCCCACTGTAGAAAGATATTGATCGCTGAACTGACGATCTACAAAACGGCGGATTAGGCTAGTTTTACCTACTCCAAAGTCACCCACCATGCACATTTTTTTTGAGATTGTTGACATAATTACTTGGTTTTCACTCTCTGAGTTATTGGCTCAAAGATCGCACATCTACTTAACAATAGGGGTTGACTGGACTCTACATCAGCAGGAGGGTTTAAACTCGCTACAACTTGCAACCGTCTAGGATCGACACCTTGCTGCACTAGGGCAACCCGTACAGCTTCAGCTCGCTTCCGAGCTAACTGTTGATTGATAGCAAGATTGCCTTTGCGATCGCTATGACCGATTATTTTAAGATGTTTCTGAGGGTATTGCTTTAAAAACTCTTTAATATTCCCAATTACTTCTCCATATTCTGAGTTTAATGATGCCGAACCCACATTAAAGTAAATGCGCGTGGTAATTTTCAGAGGATTTAATTTCACAGTGCTAATTACAGACTGCACCCCTGGAACTTGCTTCATAGATTGGGCGATTTTCTGAGCATCTGTCATTTGCATTACTGTTCCTTCCACTGTAACTTTGCGCTCTCCATATCGGCTAGAAATAGACACCCCTTCTATCTGATTTAAGACAGCAGTTACTCGCTTGACTTCCGCCGCTACTGAGGCGGGATCGGGAGGTACATCAATGGCGATAATTTTATTATCTACCTTCAGGTTTGGTGCAGTTGCTTGAGCAATTTTTTCGGCTTTAGCGCGTAACCCTTGATTGGGTAAATTTCCTGTGAGTTTTAGGGTATTTTTTTCAACATCTACCTTCAGGCGATATACGGCTAAATCGGGAGCAGAACTTAAAGCTGTGGCTGTATTTGCTTCTACTCGGCGCTCAATTCTCTGGCGATATTCATACATTCCCCAAGGCACTAAAAATAGGGACGAAACAACTAAGGAAATGGCTAAAAGAGCTGTTGGTGGTTTAGACTCTTTTTCCTTTGAAACTTGTTTAAAAATTCTTTCAATCAGTGTGTGAACTTGCTCTGGAATTTTATCTGGATCGCCGTCATAAAACTCTATCGGTTTACCATACTTCATAATTATGGTACTGAGAGTTTCCCGCATTTTGTTAACAAAATCTTGGGGTTGTTCTCCTTTGATCACCACCGCTAAGTAACAGTAGCCTGCGACTTCGAGAATAATCTTAGAATCGCCATACTCAATCTCGTTGAGTTCAGAAACTTCTCCCGACTGGGCAATACAATCATTAACAAAGCTGCGAATAGCTGTCAGCATCCCCGCCACCATATCCGATTCTAGCCGTTGCTTGTTTGCGGGCTGCACTTCTGCAATCACTAACCCCGAAGCTTTATGAATTAAAAATACAGCTTGAACGGAAAAGGGAACCGCTTCTTTCAGAATTAATTCTGCTTCAGATACTCCCTGCATTTGAGCTTTAATTTTGCGTTGAACTCCTTCTATGCTAAAGGCATTTGCCACCTTTTCATTGATCGTCTTAATAGCTTCCCCTAGATATTTAGCAATAGTATTACCAATTACAGGGTAGAGAGCATCTACCATTGCGTCTCGCTCTAGTTCAATTTGGGCTTTAATAGCTTTGCCCATTTCTGGCGCGAGAGCTTCAGCAATTGATTCTTGATCGAGGCGAATTTGCTCTCTAATTGCTATTGCTATTTCTGGCGCGATCGCGTTCGCCATTTCCTGCGGAGAATTCTTGATCTGTTGCGAAATCGCCTCTGGTAGCAAATCCGCAATAGCAGCACTCATGGCCTGTTTATCTTGCTGAGTTTTTGCCTTGATCACCTCATCAATGATCGGCACCATTACCTTGATAATTTCTTCCCTTGACTCTGATATTTTTAGACTCAGAATGTCACCAATCCAAGGCAATAACAGAGCAATTAATTCTTGAGGATCGTAAATTTGATGTTCGAGATTTCCCAGTTTGTGTTCAATCATTTTCATCAAATGGCGTACCCCAGGCAAATCACTTTCTGCTAGCAGAGTTTTTACATCGTCTAATTCCGATATTTTCGAGCCGAAAATTAGGTTCTGTAACTGTTCTATAGCTTCCAATGATTCCTCTGAATTTTCGACTGCCTTCGGAGCTGTTTCTGCTTCCAATTCGAGGGACTGTTTTTCTTCTAACAGTCTGGGCAAGTCTTCAGGTGAACTGATTAAAACATCTAAATTCTTAGATGGTGGTGATGTTATTAATTCTTGGGATGTTAATTCTTGAGAAATTAATTTTTCGGGGATCTCAGGACGATCCTCTAGTAAGTTTTCTAACCCTGTAACAGCCGTCACCAAAACATCTAAATATTCACCATCTAAATATTCGCTTTGTTTTGCCATCGCTTTGGTGATGGTAACTGGCCGCACAAAATCCTCCCTCTGCGAAACGTTAGCCGCCTCAGAAGGAACGATCAGCTCTTCTTTACTTTGCTCCTTGGTAACTGAATCATCTATAAAAACTACGTTATGGTTACTCGTAACGCTGTCCTCACCAAAGTTTTTTGATGGCTCTATGTTAGACAGTTCTTGGCTATGTAAATCTTTGTCAAAATCTGCCTCTAATTCAGGTGCGGCGCTGCTCGAACTTTCTTTGCTGATGGGCCAAAAAGACAGATTTTTCTCCACATCAACCACATCAGATACAGCAGCTTTTTCTCTAGGAATATGCTGCTGTAAAACGATCGGTTCTGTGAGTTTTTCGAGCTGCAATAGCAAATTTTCTAAAGGATCGGACTCCTCCTTTATAACTCCCGATCTCAAGTTGTCAAAGTTACTATTATTTGGTGCGATTGAAGTCTCTGCTGTTGGGGGACTAGCTTCTGAGCAAATAATATTATCAAAGACAACTTGAGCTGAATCCTTGGCGGGTTGACCAGGCTGAAGTTTAGATTTTTCAGCCTGCTCTAAAATTTTCAGATCCGTCAGTAGATGCACCAAGGGTTGAAGCTGAGTTGCGGGTTGAGCACGAGCCTTTTTTGCTTCAGAAACAAAACCTGCTTGCTGATTTAGGTCAGCTAGATTTTCTTCCGATAAAGCCATCTGCTTTTACCTCTTTAATTTAATGATGACGATCTGGCAATAACAATCCTGTATCTAAATTACTATCAGCAACTTCTTTGAGTTCGGGAACAAATTCGCTCCCTTTTAACCTCATACCAAGTTCAAACAATATTTCTGCCATGTCATCCCTAGAAACTTTAACTTCCCTGAGAACAGAGAAGCGTCTGTCTAGTTCTTCAAAAACTTGAGTTCTCAGGCTACGGATATCTTCTTGGAGCTGATCTCTGCTCTGGGAAAAATCATCCCGAATTGCTCCGGTTTGGTTGTCTATCGCTTCATCTAAAGCTTCAATGCTGCTCGAAAACTTTCTATTTACTCTGTCGATTTGCTGCCGAATATCGGTAGTATCTTCTTGGACTGTGCTGTTGATAGATTTGAGCTTTTTTTCAAAGGAGTCAAAGGCCGCCCTTAGCTCAGTTGTCAGGACTGATTTTACCTGTTCTAGGCGAGTTTGGATATCTTGCTGTAACAATGAGATATCAGACTCTATTCTATCAAACCGATTATCGTATTCTCTTAACTGAGCTCCGAATATGATGTCGCGAATTTGATCGATATTACCCAGCCTTTCGCGCATTTCTTCTTTGGTTATTTCTGCCATGTTTGCACCTCTAGTTTTTGGTTATTAAGAATTCGATAAAGTAGTACACCCCTAGAAAACCGCTAGTTGACCTTTTGAAACAGAGTCTTCAAAAGTACCGCGCTAGTTTTGCGGTTAATTTTACGGCAATTTCGTCTTTAGTTTGACTTGAGTCCTATTTTGTCACGTTTGTGCAGGTAAATCTGCTGTTGAGAGGCTGATGCCTGTCGCTAGCTACGCTTAAGCGCTTGGAGGCTAAATCTGATGCCTTTGCTCCTTGGGGCCTTTGCCGATCGCGGTAGAAAAGCGACAGTATTACCAACCACTACGGTTGCATTGTAGCAATAGTAGGAAGCAAGCTGGAAGCATCAACCTTGGGCTAGGCGAAACCTACCCAGGTTCTGGGATTGCTCGGGAACCCTTGCAATGACAAGCAAACACTAGGTAAGCCCTAGTTAATTATGTCCATTTAGCTAAGACTTTAGCTAAGACTAAGGAAGTAAAATTAGCAGATGTGCGACACACCCCTGACACATCATTGATTCTAAACTCCAAACAATACTAGGGATTCGCGGCAAGCGCAAGTCAAGAGCAGCTAAAATATAACAAATAGTTGCTCCCTAAGCTTTGTCTAGCCTATGACCACTGCTGCACCAGTTAAAACTCAATACGAAGCCATTATCGGTCTGGAAACCCACTGTCAGTTGGCTACTAAAACTAAGATTTTCTCTAGTTCCTCTACAGAATTTGGTGGTGTCCCGAATTCCAATATAGATCCGATTTGTATGGGAATGCCGGGAGTGTTGCCGGTACTGAATCAGAAGGTGCTGGAGTATGCTGTGAAGGCAGGGCTGGCGTTAAAGTGTCAGATTGCACCCTATAGCAAGTTTGACCGCAAGCAATATTTTTATCCAGATTTACCCAAAAATTATCAAATTTCTCAGTTCGATTTGCCGATCGCGACTAATGGCTGGCTAGAAATTGAGTTGATTGATGATGGGGGTAACTCTACACGCAAAAAAATTGGGATTACTCGCCTGCACATGGAGGAGGATGCAGGAAAATTGGTTCATGGCGGCAGCGATCGCCTCTCTGGTTCGACTTATTCGATGGTAGACTACAACCGCGCTGGGATTCCATTAATCGAAATTGTCTCGGAACCGGATTTGCGATCGGGTGCGGAAGCTGCGGAATATGCCCAAGAATTGCGCCGCATCGTCCGCTATCTCGGTGTTAGCGACGGTAATATGCAGGAGGGTTCGCTACGCTGTGACGTGAATATTTCCGTGCGTCCCGTTGGCAGAGAGGAGTTTGGCACTAAAGTCGAGATTAAAAATATGAACTCCTTTAATGCTATCCACCGGGCGATCGACTTTGAAATTGAACGGCAAATTCAAGCTTTGGAAAATGGCGATCGCATTTTCCAAGAAACCCGGCTCTGGGAAGAAGGCAAGCAGTGTACTGTGAGTATGCGGCTCAAAGAAGGTTCTAGCGATTACCGCTACTTCCCAGAACCTGACATCCCCCCGATTGAGGTATCGCCGGAACAGTTACAGCGCTGGGAAGCGGAACTCCCAGAATTACCAGCTTCTAAACGCGATCGCTACGAAAGTGAAATCGGTCTTTCTGCCTACGATGCGCGGGTGTTGACGGACGATCGATCGGTGGCTGAGTATTTTGAAGCCGCGATCGCAGCGGGTGGTAATCCTAAGCAAGTCGCTAACTGGGTAATGGGTGACATCACCGCCTACCTGAAAAATGAAAAGCTCAATATTATGCAGCTACCTTTTAAACCCGACGGTTTAGCGGAACTGATTTCTTTAATTGATGCTGGCACGATCAGCGGCAAAATCGCTAAGGATTTGTTACCCAAGTTATTGTCCGAGGGTGGTTCTCCGAAACAAGCGATCGAAGCGGCGGGCGTTACCCAAATCTCCGATTCTGCAACTCTAGAAGCTGCGATCGATCGCGTCATCGCTGAGAATCCCAAGGAACTAGAACAGTACCGCAGTGGCAAAACTAAGCTGTTGGGCTTTTTTGTCGGCCAGGTAATGAAACAGACTGAGGGACGTGCCGATCCCAAGCTTACTAATCAATTGTTGAACAAAAAGCTCAATGGTTAGGTGAATTCTCAGTAAGCTAACGGGGCGATCGCTTTT
This sequence comes from Kamptonema animale CS-326, assembly GCF_028330895.1. Lineage (NCBI taxonomy): Bacteria > Bacillati > Cyanobacteriota > Cyanophyceae > Oscillatoriales > Microcoleaceae > Kamptonema > Kamptonema animale. Next base: position 17,929 of record NZ_JAQMUA010000149.1, read on the forward strand.
TTAAACTTAAGAAAGCGATCGCTCTATAGCTAGGGGCTAGTCTTAGAAAGGAGTAGCTGAAGAGTCGAGGTCATTTAAAACGGTTTCTTGGGCCATAGCCTGAATGGTAGCAAAGGAAACTTCGCAGAAATAGCGGCGGCGAAATTGTTCTTCGGAAACTACAGCTAAGAATCGTTCTATAGAGTGGGAAAGCGCTTCAGAATGGGAAATTGAGAGTTGTTGAGAATGGGTTGGGTGAGATAAAGTTACTGATGGTTTTTCTAGGGGATGTCTGGTGATGTGAAAGGCGCGATCGCGGTAGGTGAATTGGAAACCGAGATGGCTTAAGGTTTTGAATCCCAGTTGTAGGGATACGTCGCTGATGCCTAATTTCTGCCTTAGTTGTCTGCGGGTGACTGTTTGGTTGGTACGACTGAGGTATTTGGCAATTCCCACTAGCTGTTGCCAGATTTGGATAGGGGGCGGGGATGGTGGGAGACTGTAGGCGATCGCAAGTTTCTGTTGTGAGTGGAGTCCCCGCCGAAACCATGCTTGTAATTCGCCCCAGCTAGTGGGACATTCTGCAATTATCAGGGGTGAAGGAGAGAGGGCGATCGCTGACTCGTCTTGGTTTTGGCTATTGCGCCAGTCTAATATCCAATCAATTTGGGCGGGAATATTTACGGGCGCATTTTCGCCATTTGGTCGCAAAGCAATCAGCCGCACTTCATAGCGTTTTTTATAAGTATTGAAGTCAAGCTCGACTATGGCATCGCAGGGCCCTGTGGGAATTTCATCTTTGTAGTGTCCCCACCAAATCCCAGGAAATGCAAGTTCGGTAGATTCGTCTCTAATTTCAAAATCGGTTTTGATATATTGTACTTTATTACCTCTTAAATCCTTCTGGTTGCAGTGCCATGTATTTTCAAACCAACAGTTTTGAATCAGCAATTTAGGAGCGGGATTCCCCATGCCACAAGGTTCGAGGAGTTTAAGTTCTTGAAATAACTCTCTTCCCAATTCAGATACTGTAACAATCAGGTCAGCTTGGATAGTTGGGGAAGGTAAACCATTCACCATTTGCCCTCGCAATTGTTGATTAATTGCATCTGTAAATAAAGAAATATTTTCAACTGGCAAACTTAATCCAGCAGCAAAGGGATGACCGCCAAAACGGTGCAATAAATGAGCTTGACTTTTCACCAATTGGTAAAGGTCAATTTGGCTAACTGAACGGGCAGAACCTCTGGCTAAAATTGGGTAATTGGTAATTGGTAATTGGTAATTGGTAATTGGTAATTGCTCCTCTTCTCCCTCTCTCCCCATCTCCCCCTCTCCCCATCCC
>NZ_JAQMUA010000150.1:0-5736 GCF_028330895.1 Kamptonema animale CS-326
ATTTCCTGGTTCCCCCCAGACTTTGATAGATGCGCTTCTGCACCGAAAAGCCGAAGAGTCCATTACTGTATTTTACCCAAAGTTGGTCAATCGTTCGCAAGTCTTCACAGGGAAATTGATCGATATCTTCAACCCTTAGCCAGCCTTCGCTGGTTCTCCCTGCTACTTCCAGCATTTTATTAGCCGTTTCCAGATCCGCCTCTTTCCATTTTCTGCTAGCCAATAGCCGATCGAGTTGACCATAATCGACTCCTTTTGCTGAAATCAATTTGACAGTTTGTGGCTGTGGCTGCGGGCTAAAAATCGTTGGCGGAATAACCCTTCCTGCATTGCGAAGGGAAGCTTGGGGAAGCATCGCCAACCATTGTTCAACCGATTGAGGACGCTTTATTGCCTTCATTTCTATCCCTTCCATAATTGCCCGGTGTACAGCATCGCTAATATTAGGATTGAGCTGAAACGGCGGCTTTAAAGGATGATTTAAAGCTCTCAAATGTGCAGCAGTTGGTGGTGTTTTTGTTAACAGATAGTATAGCGTTGCCGCCAGAGCATAAACATCTGTATACTCAGCAAATTTGCCAATTTCGCCGTACTGTTCGGGAGGAGCAAAACCGTGTGTTAACCCTACAGTGAGTTGCTGAGTGCGATCTGGAATAAAACCCCGCGCCAAACCAAAGTCAATCAAAACTGCATCTCGATCGTCGCGCACCATAATATTGCTTGGCTTGATATCCCGATGCAGCAAGCCTTTTTCGTGAACAACAATCAGTGCTTCTCCCACTTTACGGATGTAGTTTAAAGCTTCTGTTTCCGACAGGATACCGCGCTTTTCCACCCAATTCCACAAATCTTCCCCTGCCACATATTCCATCGCAATACAGGGCAAATTACCATCAATAAAAAAGTTGTCTATTTGTACAATATTGGGATGTCTGCACAAAGCTAACAGTAGCGCCTCATCCCGGAATTTGTCCCGAAACCAGGCAAACTTTGGATCTCTCAATAATTCATCTTTCAGCGTTTTGATGACAACCCGCTGCTTGCTTTGGGCCTTCTTCGCGAGGTAGGTGGCCCCAAAGCCGCCCTCGCCCTTGTCTATCTTGCGCTCAATAATATAGCGATCGCCATTTAACTTCTGCCCTGGTATCCAAACCATTCCCCTCACCGCCAGCCAATATTAATTTTTATCTCAGCCTACCCTGTATTTTAACAGTATTTTTTCAGTTGGGTTTACTTCCTAGTTATGTCAACAAGCGCGTTAAACCCGTATTCCAGCAAAGGTTAAAACCTCGCCTCAAAAATGGCACGATGCTAGGTTCCAACTTTACCCCAAAGTTAGGACTCCCGCAGGCAAATCTATCACTAACCGTTTAGTTTTCAGCCACTCCATGCCGATCAGAACTTCTGGAATAGAATCTCCTGCTACAACAGGAACATTAAATTCTTGGCCATCGATTTGTACAGTGCCGATATAAATATTAAAATCACCTTCTCCCTGTGCAGTTTTCATGGGATATTCATCATCTACAAACATCCAGCCAAAATCTAAATCTTGGCTATTAATTGCCAACCAACCTGTAAAACCTGTATCTAGTAGCGCGTCTACAAACATAACTTCGCCATCAGCAGATACCAAGCCTATTTCAAAAAATAGTTGATTTTCCTCCTCCTCAAACCTGCCTTGAATCATAAGATGCTGCCACAAACTCCGCTTTCATTCAAGCGGCGCACAACCATTAGTTTTTGAGGAGGATTTGCCCGTAGCTTTTCAAAAGCAACGAGTTGATCTTTCTCAATAAAGTATTCACCGCTATCTGGATCGATGACAATGTACCAATTATAGTGAGTTGCCATCAGTTCGTCGCGGACTCGTTCAAAAATAGGGCGACATCGCTGCCACCGCGCTTGACTTTCGGCTTTTTGCTTGGCTTTTTCTTCGGGAGAAATTGGCGGTTTTATGTATTTTTCGGATATGCGGCGGGGTTTCCATCCGGGAGGTGCTGCGATCATAGGGTGTTTTTAGTAGCGATCGCTCTATTTTACCAAAAATTTATTATCTCATGGGCCCGAGAAACCGGGTTTTTACCGCATCTGCGGCTGCAACGAACTATTTTCGTAAAAAACCCGGTTTCTGACCTCGACGTGCGTAAATCCTGACTATTCTTCCCATTATCGCACAACAAAAATGGGGCAGGCAAAATGCCCACCCCACCAGAAGTTTATAGATTAAAATTAACCGATAACTTCTTTAGCCTTAGCTACCACATTATCAACCGTGTAACCAAACTTTTCTAAGGCCACATTACCAGGTGCAGAAACACCAAAACGGTCAATACTAAGCATCGCACCTTCAGAACCAAAATAACGCTCCCAACCGAAGCTAACGCCAGCTTCAACTACTAAGCGCTTCTTCACAGCTTTTGGTAACACAGATTCGCGATAAGCAGCATCTTGTTCCTCGAATAATTCCCAGCAAGGGAAGGAAACAACGCGCACTTTCTTACCTGCTGCCCGTAACTTTTCAGCCGCATCAACGCAAAGGTAAGTTTCGCCGCCAGTACCGATTAAAATGATGTCAGGAGTACCACCATCATCTGATAAAATGTAGGCTCCTTTAGCAACACCTTCAATCGAAGCACCAGCCAAGTTAGGCAAGTTTTGACGTGAGAAAGCCATCAAAGTTGGACGATGACGATTTTCAATTGCGATCTTATAAGCGCCTGATGTTTCATTGCCATCAGCAGGACGAATTACTAACAAATTAGGAATTACCCGCAAAGAAGCAACTGTTTCAACTGGTTGGTGAGTGGGGCCATCTTCACCTAATGCAACGGAGTCGTGAGTCATTACATAAATCACGCCAGCTTCCGATAATGCAGAGAGGCGAATTGCTGCCCGCATATAGTCAGCAAATACTAAGAAGGTAGCGCAATAAGGAATTAATCCTGAGTTGTCGAGGACAATGCCATTACAAATCGCGCCCATCCCATGTTCGCGGACTCCGAAGTGGATGTTACGGTTTTCGTAATGTCCTTTTTGGAAGTTACCGATTCCTTTTAACTCTGTATAGTTAGAGTGGGTAAGGTCAGCAGAACCGCCGATTAATTCAGGTATAACTTTCGCGATCGCATTCAGCGTAATTTCTGAATGCTTCCGAGTTGCCAAAGCTTTATCAGCGGGAGTATAAACAGGCAAAGCCTTCTCCCAACCTTCAGGCAATTTACCGCTACTCATCCGCTCAAATTCAGCGGCTTCTGCGGGATATTTAGCCTTATATTGAGCTAAAGCTTCATTCCATTCTGCCTCTGCTGCTGCGCCGCGATCTACAGCTTTACGGAAATGCTTTAAGGCATCTTCAGGTACGACAAAGGGTTCGTATTCCCAGCCTAACTTCTCGCGGGTGAGTTTTACTTCGTCTGTGCCTAAAGCCGCGCCGTGAACGTCAGCGGTATTTTGCTTATTAGGAGAACCGTAACCGATAGTTGTTGTCACCTTAATCATCGATGGTTTATCGGTGACAGATTTTGCCTCTGCGATCGCCTTAGCAATTGCTTCTAAATCCGTGTTACCTTCGGGTACGTGCAGAACGTGCCAGCCGTAAGCTTCAAATCGCTTGCTAACATCTTCAGTAAAGGCAATATCCGTAGAACCATCAATAGAGATGTGGTTATCGTCATAAAGGGCAATCAATTTGCCTAATCCCTGGTGTCCCGCAAAGGAACAAGCTTCACCAGAAATCCCTTCCATGTTACAGCCGTCGCCCAGGATGACATAGGTGTAGTGGTCAACAATCGTGGCATCAGGCTTGTTAAATCTAGCAGCCAAGTGGGCCTCTGCGATCGCTAAACCCACGCCATTACAAATTCCTTGTCCCAGAGGGCCAGTAGTAACTTCCACCCCAGGAGTCATAAAGTTTTCTGGATGTCCGGGGGTTCTGGACTCCAACTGACGGAATTGTTTAATATCGTCAATGGTGACGCTATCGTAGCCCGTTAAGTGCAGCAGGGCATACTGAAGCATACAGCCGTGACCCGCCGAGAGTACGAAGCGATCGCGATTAAACCACTTAGGATTTTTCGGGTTGAACCGCATAAAGCGATCCCAGAGCACGAACGCCATAGGCGCAGCGCCCATCGGTAGCCCTGGATGGCCTGATTTTGCCTTTTCTACCGCGTCGATGGCCAGAAAGCGGATCGAGTTGATGCAGAGTGTTTCGAGTGATTGGGTTGCAACAGCCATAGTTGTCTTTATATATGCCGAGTGTGTGTGTGAGTATCCGATGGTAGAGATTGTTTAATTTGCGTCTCTACGCTTTAGTTGCTCTGGAATCGCCGTGAGGCTGCATTACAGATCATCCCACCAGTTGGACAGCCAAGCAAGATGATTTCAGGGCTTGTTATCCTTTGGCGGAGTGGATAAATGTCTGGCCTTGTGGAGATTAGGTGCGATTTGGAGGTGAAAGCGCCTTGCGGTTACGGAGGTGAGGTATCCAGGCGTAGCCAACCGCAGGCATCGCGATTTCGGGACTTGCCAGTAATCAGCTAGTAATATAGAAATAACTTCTAGGAGACTATAAAGATGACAAACATATCCCATGAAGAAGCAGCAATTATCCGCACAGAAAGAGGACTGACAATCGCGGGTACACGCAAACCTGGTCAAGAAGCTATTCAAGCCCAACTTCAAGCAGCAAAAGCCAAATTTAAGTCTCAGCCATGAATTTTTTTAGTCGATCATAATTTGAGAGGACACGCCATGATTTTCTTTCGTTGTATTGCTAATAAGGGAGTGCTTTAATATGTTAACTAAATACATCCAAACTGCTATGAAGCAAGCTAAGTATGAAATTTTCCCTGATGATGGGACTTTCTATGGAGAAATTCCTATCTGTGAGGGAGTCTATGCAAATGCTGTAACTCTCGAAGCTTGTCGAGAAGAATTACAAGAGGTATTAGAAGACTGGATTTTACTTAGTCTCACCCTGAATCTTCCTTTACCAGTCATTGATAATATCGACCTTACAATTACTAAAGAAGTTGCCTGATGCCTCCTTTAAAACCAATCAAACGTCGAGAGTTAATTTATTACCTGAAACAACTAGGATTTGATGGGCCCTATTCGGGAAAGAGGCATCAGTTCATGTTGAAAGATAACCTTCGCGTTACTATCCCCAATCCTCATCAAGGTGATATTAGTGCCAACTTTTTAGCGAAAATTTTGGGACAGGCTAAAGTTGATATTAGTGATTGGGAGAACTTATAAATTTGAGAAAGTTTTGTCAATTGATTCCCAATTATGATACGGTTAATGAATTTGGGCGGAACAAATTGGTTTTGATGCGGTTTATGCTGTCGGTGGTACATTGGTCAGGACGGCATAAATGATGCAAGGAAATGTAGTTGGCCGACAAGCTAGCTCAAAGTGATTTAATCGATCGCGCGGCTCAAGTACAAGGAAAAAGTCCCTCAGAGTTCATGGTGGAGTCAGCCTACCAAAAAGCCCAAGATGTTCTTTTAGACCGATGTTTTTTTGGGTTAGATGAAGTGAAATTTAAGGAATTTATGGCCTTACTAGATGCTCAACCTATGGGAAATGAAAAGCTACACATATTACTAACAACTAAATCTCCATGGGATTAGAACAAGATTGACAGCAGCTTTCGCCTCCCGAAAAGCTGAATTCATCACATCAAATTGACAGCTTTAACTCTTGACGGGGTGACAACCCCGTCAACTC
>NZ_JAQMUA010000151.1:0-3494 GCF_028330895.1 Kamptonema animale CS-326
AGCCACTACTACGAAGTTGATGCGATCGACAGGAGCGCGAAGCGATCGCCAACCCTTGAAATTGCTGAGCGACTCTTAAAAGTTTGCCCTTAAGAATCCCTGCGTCTTCAGACCGGAGAGTGTCAAATATCTCAGGCAATTAACAGTTAACAGTTAACAGTTAACCGTTAACCGTTAACCGTTAACAATTTAGGGAACAATCAAAATCGGACAGGGAGAGAGATTAATCACTCGATTGGTGACGCTATCCGCCGCTCCCTCTTCAGTTAAACCAACTCCCCGACAGCCCATCACAATTAAATCCGCCCCAACCTCATCCGCCACATCACAGATCGTGAAAGCAGGTTTGCCTTCGCGCTCGATAGTTTCGGCTTCGATCCCCTGCTGTGCAAACATAGATTGGGCGCTCTTGAGCAGTTTGGCCACTGCATCAGCAGAAGTCATCTTCTCAGGGGCAGACGATTCGCCCTCCGGTGCGGGCGCTTCCAGCACCGACAGGATAATCAAGCGAGAGCTGTAGTTCTTCACAATTTGAATAACCATTTCAGCAGCTTCGCGGGCTTCTCGGCTTTGATCGACAGGAAATAAAACAGTCTTAAACATGATCGCATCTCCAAGACGCGGACTTCGATAAAATGTTTACGGTGAACCAGTCAGTGGAGCTTGCTCCATCCGCCTGTTTTTTGACTAGACGCGATTTCTCGCGTCGGAGGCCAAGCGTGCGAGTGACCCGCGCCGGCCTAAATTCAAAGGAAGTTAGACAAAAACACACTTAAAGGAGGGTGATCCTGTGACAAAAAAGACTCTAGCAAATTTATCGGCATCAGATTTATCCGGCAAACGGGTACTCGTGCGGGCTGACTTTAATGTGCCGCTCGACAACGGCAACATCACAGATGATACTCGTATCCGGGCTGCTCTGCCCACGATTGAGGATTTAACTTCTAAAGGCGCTAAGGTGATCCTCTGTAGCCACTTCGGTCGTCCCAAGGGCGTGAGTGATAAGCTGCGTTTGACACCTGTGGCGGCGCGTCTCTCGGAATTGCTGGGAAAAGAGGTTAAAAAGCCTAGCGACTGCATCGGTGAGGAAGTAGCTGGGGTTGTGGCAGCGATGCAAGATGGCGATGTAATTTTGCTAGAAAATGTCCGCTTCTACCCAGAAGAGGAGGCGAATGACCCGGAATTTGCGAAAAATTTAGCTTCAGTTGCGGATTTGTACGTGAATGATGCTTTTGGCACGGCTCACCGGGCCCATGCTTCTACGGAGGGAGTGACGAAATATCTCAGTCCTTCGGTGGCCGGGAAGTTGATCGAGAAAGAGTTGGAATACCTGCAAGGCGCGATCGAAAAGCCTCAACGTCCTTTGGCTGCTATTATCGGCGGTTCTAAGGTTTCGAGTAAGATTGGCGTGATTGAAAAGCTGCTAGAAAAATGTGACAAATTGATCTTAGGCGGCGGCATGGTTTTCACTTTTTATAAGGCTCGTGGTTTGAATGTTGGTAAGTCTTTGGTAGAAGATGACAAGCTAGAATTGGCGAAGTCTTTGGAAGCTAAGGCAAAGGAGCGCGGCGTTACTTTCTTGTTGCCTACGGATGTCGTAGTTGCTGATAAGTTTGCGGCTGATGCTAACACTCAAATTGTCAGCGTTGATGCGATTCCTGATGGTTGGATGGGTTTAGATATTGGGCCTGATTCAGTTAAGACTTTCCAAGATGCTTTGGCGGATTGCAAGACGGTAATCTGGAATGGGCCAATGGGCGTGTTTGAGATGGAGAAATTTGCTGCGGGAACGGAAGGGATCGCGCGAACTCTTGCTGGTTTGACTAAGACTGGTACTAGCACTATTATTGGCGGCGGCGACTCGGTTGCGGCTGTAGAAATGTTGAATTTGGGCGCAGAAATGAGCCACATTTCAACTGGTGGCGGTGCAAGTTTGGAGTTGTTGGAAGGTAAGGAATTGCCCGGAATTGCAGCTTTAGACGAGGCTTAATTCGGAGTTTGGGCGGGCTTTGTCCGCCCTACTATTTGGAGGAAAAAACTATGACTTTATCGAATTTAGTTGTGAAAATGCCTTCAACTTTTCAGATGACTGATGACCAGTTTTTTGACTTCTGTCAAATTAATCGGGATTTACGCATTGAACGGACTAAAACAGGAGAAGTAATTATTATGTCGCCCACTGGTTCGGAAACAGGAAACCGTAATAGCGATCTGATTTTTCAGGTGACGCTTTGGGCAAAGAAAGATAAGACTGGTATTACCTTTGACTCTAGTACGGGATTTACATTCTCTTCGGGACAAACTTTTTCACCTGATGTTTCTTGGATTAAGCTAGCAAGATGGAATGCTTTATCGCCAGAACAGCGAGAGAAGTTCGCGCCGATTTGTCCTGATTTTGTGATTGAATTAAGATCGCCTAGCGATAGTTTAAAATCGCTTAAGGAAAAGATGCAGGAGTATATTCAGGAAGGAGTAAAACTGGGTCTTTTGATTGATAGAAAAGCGCGAAAAGTTTATATTTACCGTCCCGAAGTTCCAGAGGAATGTTTAGATAATCCGGCGACGGTTAGCGGTGAGCCGATATTGCCGGGATTTGTGTTAGACTTGAGTGAGATTTGGTAGTCTAATAGAGGTTATGGCGCTTATGAAACTTACAGCATTGGCGATGGCAGGGATTTTAGCACCACTTTCTATAGCAAGTGCTGTCAAAGCGGAGAATCCACAGCACGTTAGGCAATTGCTGGAAACTAGGAGCTGTTATGGCTGCGACTTGAGAAATGCTAATTTGTTTAAGGCTAACCTATTTGAAGCTGATTTGGAAGGAGCGGATTTAAGTGGAGCCAACTTGTATGAAGCTAAGTTAATGGGCGCTAATTTGAGAGGTGCTAACTTATCAAATAGTAACCTATTTAACGCGGATTTATCTAGGGCTAACTTGTGGAGTGCTGACTTGCGGGGAGCTGATTTATCCTACGCTTTTTTGGGAAAAGTAAATTTAATGAGAGCTAATCTCCAAAATGCCAAACTCTATACAGCAAATTTGGGAGAATCTCATCTTAATGGCGCTAATTTATCAAATACGGATTTGAGAAGATCGTCTCTGTTTAGAGTGAATTTGGAAAGGGCTAATTTAAGTGGAGCTGACTTGACTTATACCGATCTGCGAGATACAAATTTGAAAGATGCAGATTTGTCACAGGCAAGGCTTCCTCAAGGACAATTAAGCGGTACAAATATAGATCTTACTTTGCGTGAGAATACTGATTTAAAGAGTACAAATTTGCGCGATACGAGGTTTGGTTCTTTTCCCTGCGTGTTGACTGAGCTTGTATATTGCGTTAATGAGTTGCCGAATCAGTGATTAGTTAGATATTGGTAGATGGAGGTTAGGGCGATACCTCAATATAGGGGTTTTTAGTTGTATGAAAACAGGGTAATTGCTAATGGCTAATTGCTAATTGTAAGGTGGGCGCTCGCCGCAACAAGCCTGTAAA
>NZ_JAQMUA010000152.1:0-2665 GCF_028330895.1 Kamptonema animale CS-326
ATGATACCGCCTGGAAGGCGGCGTTACGGATATTTGCACTCATCGCCCTAAAAGCTTCACCAAACCGACTCCCCCAAAGTAAAGGCAAAGAACAGCACCCCCTAAAAGAGTTTGAGTTAGAGGGTCAGTAGAAGGTGTTAAAACTGCTCCTAAAACAGCAGCACCTAGAATCACATATCGCCAACCTGAAAGCATTTGTCCTGAAGAAACAATCCCTAAAATACCCAATATCACTTGAACAATCGGGATTTCAAAAGCTAAACCAGTGCTGAACATGAGCAGCAGTACAAATTCAAAATATTTGTCAATTGACCACAACTGCTCGACAACACCCTCCCCATAGTTAACAAAGAAATTTAACGCAGCGGGAATTAACAGCAAGTAAGAAAAAACCAACCCACCTATAAATAAAACACTAGACCCCAAGAAAACAGGCCCCATCAACCTCCGCTCGCGCCGAGTCAGACCTGGTAAGACAAACATTGCTATCTGGTAGAGTATGAAGGGGCTAGCAAGCAATAAACCGCTGTAACCAGCTACTTTCAGCGAGACAAAGAAAAATTCTCCCGGAGCTAATTGTAGAAATTTCACGCCATTTGCCGGGATTTCTAGTAGTTGTACAATCGGTTTAATGGTCAGAAAACAACCGATCATACCCCCAGCAACAGCAAGCACCGAATAAAAAATTCGCTGTCGCAATTCCTCCAAATGGTCAAACAGCGACATCTCTACCTCATCAGGGAGTTCGTCGAGATATTCCCCTTCTAGGTTGCGAGGTGCGATCGCAGCGTCAGTAGTCGTTGCAATACTTAGGTTTTCTGGGGTGGCGGGTGAGAAGTTATTGTCTGAACCCTGTTCGGGTGTCTCCGGGTTAGAAGGCAGCGTCATAATCGATTTGAGAGTTTAAATTTGAAATTAGGGAAACACTTGTCCAGCGATCGACGACTAATAAAGGCTACGTGAACTATTGTATCGAGGTTAGTTACAGTGCGGAAGTCTTTTATCAAGGATTTCTGCTGTTGAGATTGCTTGTATCACCTCAACTCGCCTTTCCTCTTACATCAAAGAGTAGTTATGCGTAAATTCTGGTTAAAAATAAGCTGGAGAGCTATTTTTAAATAGAAATGTATTTTTTCCCTTCCCCGATCTTGGCTTCAATCTTATGAAAATAGCAGTATCATTGAAAAAAAATTGGATTTATTTTATATCTATGCGTAAAACCAAACTTTTTTACTTTTTACTCCTTACTTTGTTCTTGTTGAGCTTTTTGTTGAGCTTAAGCATTCCTCTGACTTTTGCTCAGAACAGTAGCACAGATGTGCTTGAATATCCGACAATGAGAAATCTTCTGGATGAAGGAAACTATGCTGAGGCTGTAGACCGCATTGAGAAAGATTGGGAAAATCAATATCAGTCATATTTTAAAGAAAATTTTTCAACTCAGCCACAGACTGCTGACCAAATAGGACAAACTCTTTCTCGTCTTGCTGTTCAAACTAAAAAAAAGCCAGCTCTAATCTATATTCTTCCCCGTGCAGATCAACTGGAATTACTATTACTCACTCCCGATCGCCCTCCCTTCCGCCAAAGTGTACCCGCAGCTAAACGCGAGGCTTTGCTTCCAGTTGTTAAAGACTTTATTTCTCAAATTACTAATCAGAGAAAAATTAATACTACGAGCTATTTAAGTGCTGCTCAGCAACTTTATCAGTGGATAATTGCACCTCTGGAATTAAATTTACAAGCTCAAAAGATTGATACATTACTGTTTTGTGTTGGTAGTGGACTGCGTACTTTACCGCTGCCAGCTTTGCATGACGGAACTCGTTTTCTCACAGAAAAGTACAGTATAGCTCGCATCCCTGCTTTCAAATTTACAGAATCTAAGTATGCTGACCTCAAAAACTCGAAAGTTTTGGCAATGGGGGCATCAGATTTTTCTAATTTTTCCGAGCAACAACCTTTACCGGCAGTGCCATTAGAATTAAAGACAATTGCTCAATTGTGGCCGGGTGAATCTTTTCTCAATGAAGATTTTACTTTAGTTAATTTACAGTCGGAGCGGTTGCGGCAACGTTTTGGTATTATTCATTTAGCAACCCACGCAGAGTTTAAGGCGGGAACTCCTAATAATTCCTATATTCAGTTTTGGGATACTCCCTTACGTTTAGATCAAATGAGGCAGTTGGGTTGGAATAATCCGCCTGTGGAACTGTTAGTTTTGAGTGCTTGTCGAACTGCTTTAGGTGATAAGGATGTGGAGTTAGGATTTGCCGGTTTAGCGGTGCAGGCGGGTGTGAAATCGGCTTTAGCTAGTGTTTGGTATGTTAGTGATGCGGGGACTTTAGCCTTGATGAGTGAATTTTATCATCAGTTGCGGAGCGCACCTATTAAGGCTGAGGCGTTGCGGCAGGCTCAAATTGCTATGATTCAGGGTAAAGTGCGTTTGGAAAATGGTCAGTTGCAAAGTTCTAGAGGAGGGGTAATGTTACCACCTGAGTTTGCAGAAATTAGGAACGAAAATCTATCTCATCCTTACTATTGGGCGGCTTTTAGTATGATTGGGAGTCCTTGGTAATTGTTAGTTGTTAGTTGTTAGTTGTTGGTTGTTGGTTGTTATCTTACGTAACGCCGCCCTCTGGGCGGTATCTTTACCGCCCAGAGG
>NZ_JAQMUA010000153.1:0-13469 GCF_028330895.1 Kamptonema animale CS-326
CCCTAGCTATATGTCTCAACTTTTACAGTATCCTCAATCCTCCTCACCCATTCTTGCTCTTGACTTCGGCGGGACAAAACTAGCGGCCGCTATTGTTGCCGTAGGTGAGAGACAGTGGCTAAAGCACCGGCGGGTGATGTCCCCCCTCAAAACCGATGCTACGACTGATTTAAGGCTAGTACGCGATCTAATTAGAGACTTGCTGCCAGGGGAAAAACCGGCCGCGATCGGAGTTAGCTTTGGTGGCCCTGTAGATGCCTCAACAGGCATTGTTCGCCTGTCGCATCATGTCGCCGGTTGGGAAAACGTTCCTTTGCGGCAGATATTAGCAGATGAGTATGGCGTAGCCGTCAGTGTAGATAATGATGCTAACGTTGCAGCTTTGGGAGAACACCGTTTTGGTGCAGGGGTGGGTTGCGAAAATTTGTTTTACATCACCGTTAGTACGGGAGTCGGCGGGGGTTGGATACTCAACGGCCAGCTTTGGCGGGGGACAGAAGGCATGGCGGGGGAAATCGGTCATACGGTGGTAGATCCTAGCGGCCCCTTGTGTTTGTGTGGCAAGCGGGGATGTTTAGAAAGATTGGCATCAGGGCCCTACATTGCTTTGGACGCGATCGCACAATTGCGCGATCGCCCCTCTCAAGGTAAGATTCTGCGGAGTCTGGCAAATGATAGCGAAGAAGCAGTTACGGCTCAATTGGTGAGTCAAGCAGCAGCACAGGGAGATGAATTAGCAATAGAAACACTCGATCGCGCAGCTTGCGCCTTGGGAGTTGCGATCGGCAATGCAGCTAATTTGATTAATCCTCAGCGTTTTGTGTTAGGAGGCGGTGTCACGAAAGCAGGTGAAAGATTTTGGCAAGTGTTGCGCCGAGTTGCCAGAGAGACTGCTTTGCCAGAAGTTCATTTTGATGTTTTCCCCGCTGCTTTAGGGGATGATGCACCCCTTTGGGGAGCAGTTGCTTTGGCTTTATCGGCAATGTAAACTCGATTTATTATCTGTCCTTATTGTGAAGGCAAGTGCCTGCTTGTAGCGCTATTTTAAGAAACTGGTGTAACATTTATTTATAGATATAAAATCAAAAATATGAACCATCCAATAGTAGCAATCAGTGACCTCATCGATCGGCAACGGCAGTTTTTTACAACTGGCAAGACCAAAGACTTAACCTTTCGGATTGAACAGCTTAAGCGTCTCAAAGAAGCAATCTCTTTCAATCAATCACGGATTGTAGAAGCTGTTAATGCTGACCTTAATCGACCAGAGTATGAGGCTTATTTTGAAATTGCGACAGTCTCAGAAATCAATCATGCCATTAAGCACCTCAAATCGTGGGTAAAACCGAAGAAAGTCCCAACTTCCATCGATCAATTTCCTGCATCTGCCAGCATCTATCCCGAACCGAAGGGAGTTGTGCTAATTATCGGGCCTTGGAATTACCCTTTTCAGTTAATGATATCACCTTTGGTAGGCGCGATCGCGGCGGGTAACTGCGCTATTCTCAAACCCTCTGAAATAGCTGCTCATACCTCCAAACTTGTAGCAGAAATAATTTCTCAAAACTTTGATTCTGCTTATATTGCAGCAGTTGCAGGCGGAGTAGAAATTAGCCAACAATTACTAGCAGAAAAATTTGACCATATCTTCTTTACTGGTGGCACCAAAATCGGTCAAGTAGTGATGGAAGCAGCCGCAAAACATCTAACACCAGTAACTCTGGAATTAGGAGGGAAAAGCCCTTGCATTGTAGACTCAGAAATTCAAGTTGAATATACGGCAAAACGGATTGCGTGGGGTAAATTTATCAATGCTGGTCAAACTTGTATTGCTCCTGATTATTTGTTAGTAGATCGGAAAGTTAAGCCGGAATTGCTAAAAGCAATTAAGGCATCAATTCAAGGATTTTACGGCGAAAATCCGGCAAAAAGCCCTGACTATTGCCGAATCATCAATCAAAAGCATTTTGGACGTTTGGCAGCTTTTTTGAAAGACGGAGAATTGATTATTGGCGGCGAGACAAATCTAGAGGATAGATATATTGCTCCGACAGTAATAGATGGGATTTCCTGGGATTCACCAGTGATGAAAGAGGAGATTTTTGGGCCAATATTGCCAGTATTAGAATATGATGATTTAGGGGAAGCGATCGCTAAAATTAATGCTCGTCCTAAACCTTTAGCTTTGTATTTTTTCTCAAAAGATAAAGGCAAACAGCAGCGAATTTTGCATGAAACTTCGTCAGGAGGGGTGTGTATAAATGATACTGTGATGCAATTTGGGGTGACATCTTTACCTTTTGGGGGAGTTGGAGATAGCGGGATTGGAAGCTATCATGGTAAGGCGAGTTTTGATACTTTTTCCCATTATAAAAGTGTGCTGAAAAAATCATTTCTACTCGATCTGAAATGGCGCTATGCTCCTTATCAGGGTAAGGTAGATTTGATTAAAAAGATGATCGGTTGATATAGCAATCCTAGATGAATTATGAGAATAGATTCGACTCAATCAATCTTCATAGGTTTAAATAATTCTCATCAATAACTTAGGATTAGGACTTACACAGGTCATCCCAGAAACCGGGTTTTTGAGAGAATCTGTGGTCAAAACGAAGTATTTTCATCAAAAAACCCGGTTTCTTTGATTTTTCAGAGTTAGGACTTACCTAATTGGGTTCCAGAAACCGGGTTTTTGAGAGAATCTATGGGTCAAAACGAAGTATTTTCGTAAAAAACCCGGTTTCTTTGGTTGGGTGCGTAAGTCCTGAGAGAAGGATGGCTAAAAAGCCGACTGTATAAACATTCTTCCTTCTCTCCTAGATAACTAAATCCTTCTTCCTTCTTCCTTCTTCCTTTTTAAGGAACTAAGCGGACAAATTTATTTTTCCCCACCTGCAAAACCTTATCCTGTAAATCAGCAGGCGACTCAAAAGCAAGATTAACATCAGAAACGCGATCGCCATCCAACTTTACCCCATTTTCTTGAATCTTCCGCCGAGCTTCATTACTACTCGCACACAAACCGCTAGCACTCAGAATATAAAACAACTTCGCGGGAAACTTGACCTCTCCCAGAGAAAATTCCGGCACAGCATCAGCTTGTGTAGTATCACCTTGACCAATAGTCATCGCCGTCTGCCGCGCTTGAATAGCAGTCTCCTCATCGTAATATTGTTTCACAACATCAAAGGCTAACAATTGCTGTCTTTGTCGCGGAGCTGGCGGCAACTCATTCAATGGCAAATCTGTCAATAGCTCAAAATATTGCTCTAATAAATTATCAGGAACCCGTTGCAATTTTTGGTACATCAAACTCGGATGTTCCGACAAACCCACATAATTGTTCAGAGACTTCGACATCTTCTGAATACCATCAGTCCCGATCAAAATTGGCGTTAGCATTCCAAACTGCGGCCTAATCCGAAAATGGCGCTGCAAATCTCGCCCCACCGCCAGATTAAACTTTTGGTCAGTCCCCCCCAACTCCACATCAGCCTCTACTGCCACAGAATCATAACCTTGCATCAACGGATAAAGGAACTCATGCAGATAAATCGGAGTCCCCTGTTCCAACCGGGTGTCAAAGCCCTCTTTGGCGAGCATCTGCCCCACCGTCATCGTCGCCAATAGTTCCAAAATTTTTGTCAAGTCAAGCTTAGACAGCCACTCCGAGTTATAGCGAATTTCCAACCGTCCAGGGGTATCAAAATCTAAAATCGGACGCACTTGGTCAATGTAAGTTTGGGCATTTTGAGCCACATCCTCCGGTGTTAGCTGGCGGCGGGCCTCAGATTTCCCTGTCGGATCGCCAATTCTTGCGGTAAAATCACCGATGATTAAGACTGCTGTATGACCCGCATCCTGAAAAGCACGAAGTTTGCGAACAGGGATGCTGTGTCCTAAGTGAATGTCGGCTCCAGTAGGATCGATACCTAATTTAATCCGCAAAGGTCGGTCTGTAGTTGCCAGTCGTTGGATTAAATTCTCATCAGGGTTCTCAGAATCAGGCTGATGGGGGAAAATCTCGCTGATGCCCCGCAGCAGTCGCGAAAAATCGGAAGTTAGAGTTGAAGTTTGATTAGAAGACATATTTTGCAAAGGCGGGGTGGAATTCGTTAGACTCACTGGATTAATGCTTACAGAACTTAAGCACTCACTACCATTTTCTATGATTACGATCCTTACGGCTGACTGGCCCTACCCAAGGTCGCGATCGCAAAGGTTGATTTTTAGTGAGTAACGCTTAAGTTCTAGCTTAAAACACACGACTATCAAGTTAATATAATCCCAAAGCTCTGTTGCCAGCAGAAGGCGCAAGCGCCTCTCTCCCCAAATCTCAAATCTTAAATCTCAAATCGAGTGAGGAAGTGAACTGAAGTGTCAACCAACGCTATCCAAAATAACCAGCGGGAAAACTCGGCTCCCGTCTTTGA
This sequence comes from Kamptonema animale CS-326, assembly GCF_028330895.1. Taxonomy (NCBI): domain Bacteria; kingdom Bacillati; phylum Cyanobacteriota; class Cyanophyceae; order Oscillatoriales; family Microcoleaceae; genus Kamptonema; species Kamptonema animale. Next base: position 4,434 of record NZ_JAQMUA010000153.1, read on the forward strand.
GTTCGTTCAGTCAGTTAGTAAAGTAACAGCAGGAACCATACTCGGCATCACGATGCTTGCCAGTTCGGTAGTGGCTGGCGGACTGGTTGGTTTAGCGATCAGCTTCCGCAACCTCCCAGACGTTCGCATCCTGCAAAGCTACTCTCCTACAGAAACGAGCCACATTTATGACATCACCGGCAAACCGATAGCTAGTATCCACGATGAGGCTAACCGAGATGTCGTACCTCTCAACAAAATTTCGCCCCACTTGAAGCGAGCAGTCTTAGCGATTGAAGACAGTAATTTTTTCACCCACAAAGGTATTAACCCTGGTGGTATTGCGCGTGCATTTTTGGTCAACTTGGAGCGAGGCAAAACCGTTGAAGGCGGCTCGACGATGACGATGCAGCTAGTGAAAAACCTGTTTTTGTCTCCTCGGCGCGAATTTAGCCGCAAAATAGCTGAGGCGGTGATGGCCATCCGCTTAGAGCAAATTCTTAAGAAAGATCAGATTTTAGATCTGTATTTGAATCAGGTTTACTGGGGTCACAATTTGTACGGGGTAGAAACTGCTGCTCAAAGTTATTTTGGCAAGTCCTCTGCGGACTTAACCTTGGCAGAAGGGGCGATGATGGCGGGTTTGATTTCAGCTCCCGAAGAGTACAGCCCTTTTGTTAAATATGAGGTGGCGAAAGAGCGGCAACTCATTGTTTTAAATCGGATGAAGGAGCTTAAATGGATTACGGCAGAAGAAGAAAATGCCGCTCGTAAGCAACCGATTAAGTTAGGAAAGATTACTTCGTTTAGCAAGAGTCAGGTTCCTTACGTCACCGAAGCGGTGGTAGATGAGCTGACTAAGCGGTTCGGCCGAGATGCAGTGCTCAAGGGGGGGATGCGGGTTCAGACGACGATCGATTTGAAACTCCAGCGTCTAGCTGAATCTACTGTGAAGGAATCCCACGAACGTCTTTATAATTACGGAATTTATCGCGATTACGATCAAGGTCAAATTGCTCTGGTGGCTGTCGATCCGCGCACTCACTTCGTTAAGGCAATGGCGGGTGGCGTAGATTACAAGAAAAGCCAATACAACCGCGCCATTCAAGCTCGGCGACAACCTGGTTCTGCCTTTAAGCCTTTCGTTTACTATACTGCTTTTGCCTCTGGCAAATATGGCCCTGATTCTGTTGTCTACGATAGTCCAGTTAGCTACCGCGATGGTGACGGTTACTACTCTCCGCAAAACTACGGTGGCGGCGGATTTTCTGGTGCTGTCAGTATTCGTAGAGCTTTAGAGGTATCGTTAAATGTGCCGGCGATCAAGATTGGTCAGGCAGTCGGACTGAATAAAGTAATTGAAGTCTGCCGGATTCTGGGTATTAAGAGTCCGATGGAACCTGTGATTTCTCTGCCTTTGGGTGCTGTTGACTTGACTCCTTTGGAAATGGCTGGAGCTTTTGCTACCTTTGCCAATAATGGTTGGCAATCGGACACTACTTTTATTGCTCAAGTAACTGACAGCAGCGGCAACGTTTTGCTGGACAACACACCCAAACCTAAGCTAGTTCTTGACCCTTGGGCCGCTGCTTCTCTCAATAATGTGCTGCAAGGGGTGATTAACCAAGGAACGGCAACAGCAGCCAGGATCGGGCGGCCCGCAGCCGGGAAAACTGGTACTACATCTTCGGAGCGCGATATCTGGTTTGTCGGTTACGTACCGCAGTTAGCCGTTGCGGTTTGGGTGGGCAATGACGATTACAGACCTTTGAGCTACGGTGCTACTGGGGGTACAATGGTAGCTCCAGTTTGGCGCGATTTTATGAGCCAAGCTTTGCAGAATGTACCAGTAGAAAACTTTCGGCCAGCTTCTGACTTTGACCGACCCTAGACTTGTTTTTCTAGTTCTGACTTCATCCGCTCCAGCGTTGAGTGCATTTGCTCAAACATTTGCTGGGGCGTTACCCCAAATTGACCCAATTGTGTTTTTAACTGTTCTACTGTCATCTGAGCCATGAAGTCCTCTGAAAGCTCAAACCGTTTCATAAAGATACGGTAGCGATCCATCATGGCTTCCATCTGGGAGATGAACATCTTTTTGCCTTCACGGTCAAATTTGCCGTAGTTGCTACCCAGTTTGATCAGGGATTGATAATCCTCAAACAACTGCTTGGCTTCTTGCTGAACTATTTCTGAATCAAAAAATCCCATTGTCGTCCTATTTTTTGATATTTAACTGATTTTATTTTATAGCGATTTTCAGTTGTATGAGAACAGGTAATTGCTAATTGCTAATTGCTAATTGCTACTTGCTAATTGCTAATTGCTAATTTAGAGCAGTACCTACCAAAGTGAAAACTGCTATCAGTGGGGCTTCCCATTGTCTTTGTTACATTTTATCAGTCAGTGCCAAAACTCCCTATCCCTCACTAGATAGGGATTAGTACTGTGCGTACAGAGAGAGGGGGAGTGGGGAAGATGGGGGAGATGGGGGAGATGGGGGAGATGGGGAAGATGGGGGAGATGGGGAAGTTAAATCCTCCCCATCCTCCCTACCTTCCCCATCCTCCCTATCTCCTTTACTCCCCAATCACAAAAATCCACCGCGATCGAGGGGCCAAAAGCGAAACACGGCATGGCCGATGATGTTTCTTTTAGGTAAAAAGCCCCACTTGCTAGAGTCGTTGCTATCGTTGCGGTTGTCTCCCATGACAAAGTAAGTGTTTTCTGGTACGAGCTCTGGCCCCCACTCATACTCTGGCGGTTCGGCAATATAGTCTTCCTGAAGCGGCTTGTTGTCGAGGTAGACTTTACCATTGTGGACGGCAACTGTTTGACCTGGAGAGCCGATCGCTCGCTTGATAAAGGCTTGATCTTTAGTAAAACCCTTCTTTTGCAACTGTTGAGGAGGGCTAAACACGATAATGTCACCTGTTACTGGCTGGTGAAAATGGTAAGAGACTTTTTCTACCACAAGGCGATCGCCTATTTGCAAAGTTGGCACCATTGAATCTGAAGGTATGTAGCGGGGCTCAGCGACAAAAGCCCGAATAAACAGGGCTAACAATAGTGCGATCGCCACGATCTGAATATTTTCCTTCTGCGATCGCCACAGTCTCGACCACCAAGCACTAGGAACATTGCCTACAATTTCTGTCTTTAAACTCTTTTCCTTAATCATTTACTTCTCCGATACCTTCTCCATCTAGTTTACCTTTAACCTTTCAGTATTAGTACGTAGAATACTCGATAAAAACCTCTATCAATCTTCACTCTATATTTATCAAAAAAACTGCGATCGCCTCTATAACCTTCATCAAGGGTCAGATATGATTGTCGCTATAAGGGCAAGAAAAGACGCAAGAGGTTAAACGCTATGAAAATTCGCAATCTTTCCACATTAATCGGTGTCACTGCTGCTGCTGTCTGCGTCAGCTTAATAACCGGACAAGCCGCTGAAGCTCAGGTGCTCGGCTCCAACTGGAGTTATACGATGGATTCCTTCGCAGACGGCAATGATGGCAATGTCGGCGTTGGTAAAAATAGCAATTATGAAATGTACGGTATGGCAATGAAGGCAAATGACGGCATCATTTCCATAGCCTTCAATGCTAATCTTGCTCTGGCTGGGCAAGCTTATAGCGGAGCCGCAGACGGAAACATTGGCTGGGGCGACATACTCTTCAACTTCACAGGCAAGAGTTTAAAGGACGCTAGCGCGGCGGGATCGTTGTTTGGTATCCGCTTTGCCGGTACGAATGACTCTGGCGCTGCAACCACCGGTGTCTACAGCGGTGTCACGGCACAGAGCGTAACTCAACAAAATTCTGGATTCACTACCTTCAGTGAATACCAGAGCCATGTTAACAACAATGCTCCCAATACAAATACAGGCACCAAAGGAGGAGCAATAGGTTATGGCGGTGCAACTGTAGCTGAAGCTAAGAGCTACTTAACTAATGCAAATGGTGTCAGCCAAGACACAAACTACGGTCAGCTCAACTCTATTAAAACCGGAACTAAAGTAGGTGATATTAACTTCCTGGGAGCCAGTGAAATTGCTTCTCTGGCTAGTAGTTTCGCTGGCTTAGGCGGTGTTGGCAAGTACACTATGGGATTTAGCTTCAGCCAAAGCTTGCTCGGTCAATTTATGAACCCAGCCAATGCAGTTATCACTTTGTTAGAAGAATGTACTAACGACGGAATGATGCTGACTGCAACTTTGCCTTCTACAGAAGCTCCTGTCACCCCTGGCGAACCCGTACCTGAACCTGCTACGATGCTCGGTTTAGCTTTGGGCGGTTTGGGTTTAGTGAAAGCTAAAATGAAGCAACGCCGCGCTGATGCAAGCGCATAGAAAGTTAACTGTTAACTGTTAACTGTTAACTGTTAACTGTTAACGGTTAACAACGGTTAACTAATATCATGTCCAAATTACTTACTATGTGTCATTGCGAAAAGCCGAAGCCGCGAGCGAAGCGTGGCGGGAAGCGAAGCAATCGCAAGACGACCTGCGTAAGTCCTAAGTATTTAACCATACATGGTATAACAATAAAAAAACGGTAGAGAACTACAATTCTCTACCGTTTTTTTATCTGATTTCTTCCCGCAATTTCAAGCAGGAAGAAACAGCAGATTTACTATTCAGCAACTTGAGGTAAAAGTTCCCGTTTTTTACCTTGGAGGACTTTCACCTGACCATCATCGTCAACATCAACAACGGCACTATCACCGTCTTTAATTCGACCAGAAAGGATTTCCTCAGCTAGTACATCCTCTAACAAACGCATAATTGCGCGGCGTAGAGGTCTTGCACCGTAACTTTGGTTATAACCTTCTTTGACAAGGCGCTCTTTAAAAGCCTCAGTAACATCGAGGGTAATACCCTTTTCTGTCAAGCGACCAAATACCTCGTTGAGCATAATCACCGCGATTTCTTTGATTTCGTCCATGATCAATTGGCGGAAGACGATAATCTCATCGAGACGATTGAGGAATTCTGGGCGGAAGTATCGCTTGAGTTCTTCGTTCACTAAGGAGCGAATGCGGTTGTACTGGGCATCTGCTTGGTTATCTGCAAACTCGAAACCAATGCCTGTACCGCCTTTCTCAATCACCGTTGAACCGATGTTTGAGGTCATAATCAGCAGCGTATTCTTGAAGTCTACGGTGCGACCTTTGGCATCTGTTAAGCGCCCGTCTTCTAATATTTGCAGGAGCATATTGAAGACATCGGGGTGGGCTTTTTCGATTTCATCGAAGAGTACCACTGTGTAGGGGCGGCGGCGGACTGCTTCTGTTAATTGACCGCCTTCGTTGTAGCCGACGTATCCGGGAGGCGAACCGATTAATTTGGAAACAGTATGACGTTCCATGTATTCGGACATATCGAGTCGAATCATGGCTTCTTCGGAACCGAAGAAGTAGGAGGCGAGAGCTTTGGTAAGTTCGGTTTTACCAACGCCGGTGGGGCCGGAGAAGATGAAACTGGCGATCGGGCGGTTGGGGTTTTTCAAGCCTACCCGCGCGCGACGAATGGCGCGAGAGACGGCTTTGACTGCTTCTTCTTGACCGATGAGCCGCTGATGGAGGGTATCTTCCATGTGCAGCAGTTTTTCGGATTCAGATTCGGTGAGTTTATTGACGGGTACGCCTGTCCAACTTGCCACGATTTGGGCAATGTCTTCTTCGGTGACGTTAGGGGAAACGTCTGTATCGCTCTTGCCTTCGGTTTTTTTGGTCTGGGAGATGGCGCGAATTTCGGCTTTGATTTCCATTTCGCGATCGCGCAGTTCCCCAGCTTTGTCAAAATCTTGAGAGCGGACTGCTTCGTCTTTTTCCTTAAGAACTTGACGCAATTCTTTGTCTAGTTCTTTGGCGGCGGGGGGCAGTTGAGAACTTAACAAACGGACGCGGGAACCCGCTTCGTCTACTAGATCGATCGCTTTATCAGGTAAGTAGCGATCGCTAATATATCGATCTGAAAGTTTGGCTGCTGCTTCTAAGGCAGAATCCAAGATTTTGAGTTTGTGGTGCTGTTCGTAGCGTTCCCGCAAGCCGAACAATATTTCTATTGTTTCTTCAACTGTCGGTTCGCCTACCATTACTGGCTGAAAACGTCGCTCTAAGGCAGCATCGCGCTCGATATGTTTGCGGTATTCATCGAGGGTTGTAGCTCCGATGCACTGCAACTCTCCTCTAGCTAAAGCTGGTTTAAGAATATTAGCAGCATCGATCGCACCTTCGGCAGCACCGGCACCAATCAGGGTGTGTACTTCGTCTATGACTAAGATGACGTTACCCGCTGAGCGAATTTCGTCCATGATTTTTTTGAGGCGTTCTTCAAATTCGCCTCGGTACTTAGTACCTGCTACCAGCAAGCCGATGTCCAGAGTGACTACGCGCTTGTCTTCGAGGATATCTGGGATATCATTATTGGCGATGCGTTGGGCTAGACCTTCTGCGATCGCAGTTTTACCTACCCCTGGTTCCCCAATTAGCACGGGGTTATTTTTAGTCCGCCGTCCTAAAATCTGGATTACCCGTTCGATTTCTTTCTGTCGTCCCACCACTGGGTCGAGTTTGCCATCAACGGCCATTTGAGTGAGGTTGGCTCCAAATTCGTCCAAGGTGGGTGTCTTGGTGCGACCCGTTGAACTACCGGCTGTCACCTCAGCGGTTTCACCCAGCATTCGGATCACTTGGGTGCGGACTTTCGAGAGGTCTACTCCCAGATTTTCCAGCACTCTCGCAGCGACTCCTTCACCTTCGCGGATTAGACCTAGAAGCAGGTGTTCGGTGCCGATGTAGTTGTGTCCGAGTTGGCGAGCTTCTTCTAGGGATAATTCTAGAACCCGCTTCGCACGAGGGGTGAAAGGAATTTCCACCGCTACGAAGCCAGAACCCCGACCAATAATCTTTTCAACTTCGATCCGAGCGTCTTTTAGGTTGACACCCATCGATTTGAGCACCTTCGCCGCCACTCCTGTGCCTTCGCCAATTAGGCCCAAGAGAATCTGTTCAGTACCCACAAAATTATGCCCCAGGCGGCGAGCTTCCTCCTGGGCGAGCATGATCACTTTTATGGCTTTTTCTGTGAAGCGTTCAAACATTGCTATCTCCCATCACCTGCTATATGCCCATTTTGAGGTCACGCCAGCCTGCGCGATAAAACGCACATTCGAGAGTGAACTCGACGCTGAGTTATGGGGCGTGACACTTCCAACCGCTCTGCCGTTGAGGCTACGGTTGAGCTTCTAGGCTACCGTTACAGGGTGGCTTTCAACTGGGAAGGCCCAGATGGTGGCTGACCTACAACCTCCCCTAGACTGCAAGAAGATTAATCTTCTCGATCTGTGCCCAGCCTACTACTACGTATTGATGGATTGTAGCACAACCCTATCTAGTGTCATCGGGTTGAAGAGGAAGTAGGGCCGAAGTATTCGGGCGAATAATTTAAGGACTTACGCAACTGGCACATGGTGGGGATCGCGATCGCCAGCCCCCTCAAGGTACGAACAATAGATTTGCCCCATAGCTTAAGTTGGCGATTAATATTTATTAAGTACTCAAATCAATTATGCGTTAACAAACTGTAAAAAATCATGGAAATATTGAAAGAAATTGGTGAAAAATTGTACAAAAGAATTGTCGGCTATGGGAGGATACTGTGGGATATCGGTGTTGTTATTGCGTTAGGGGCTTGGGTAATATATACCTATTTATCTCCTATAAGTGTATATAATTTGTCTAAATACTACAAGAAAAAACGTCCAGATATTTTGACTCTTGAAGTGATTTGTCCAAGCGAAGATCCGCAAAATCCTAATCGTCTTACCATAATGGAAGAGCACTCATTTCAAAAAAATATTTTTTCTGGCGATTTGGTTCGGTTCCCTATTCTCTGTTTTAATAACAAAGTAGTTTCTCGATCTTTAGCAGGTAGAATTTCTCCCGACCTATTAGATATGGGTTTGCCGATTAATCCAAGCGATCGCGCCAAACTAGAAATTAAAACTTTTTATGACGATGTATCCAGAAAAAACTGGATCAACTGGACAATCTATGTAAATCCATCTGAGTTTAGTCGAGGGGAATATGAGCAAATTCTCTGCTGTTATGAAGCACATCGCGAACAAATAGATTCTACACTAAAAAATTCTCAAGTTATTCCCTGGTGGGTTTGGAAATCACAATACGCTAGAAGCTTTGGCTTTGATTATCGTACCCAACGTATTGCTCATATTGTTTATGGAGCCATGCCTCAACCTCAAGTCTTCTCACCTCAAAAAATCTCTACAGGCTACCTAGACAATGGCGAATGGATTCCTATTTCTAGTGAAACTTTGACCATTTACAACAATGGGGAATGGCAAATTGAAATTGGTCGCAAATATCCCAAAAGTGAGTGGGGCAATCATACTATTGGTAGGGGAAAGGTAACATTTACCGATGCGGAGAAAGTATTTGATGTTCAGTATCTGAGTTTTCCGGCTATGGACTCTATTAAAGATGTCAGCGTTAGCGAATATTTTGCTGCTCTTACTGATAGTGAAGGTAAGAAATTGACAGATTTTTATCAACTTGGCAATATTCCATCTAAATTCAAGAATTAGACTCCTTGCAAAAGTAGATCAGGCGATACGCGATCGCGAATTTCGTGCTCCCACCTAGCTAAATCCTGCTTAAATTCTGGTTTCTGAAGACTACCTCGCCAAAGGATCAAAGCATCTTCCCCACTATCTTGATAATAGCCGCGTCTACGTCCAGCCTCCTGAAAACCGAACTTCTGATAAAGAGATATCGCGACCAAATTAGACGATCTCACCTCCAAAGTAGCCCATTCCAGTTTTTGCTGATGAGCTGACTTTAGCAAAGCATAAAGCAAAGCTTGCCCAAAACCTTGACCTTGATAGTCAGGATGAATAGCCAAAATCGTAATATGAGCCTCCTCTAAAATTGACCAGAGACAGCCAATTCCGATTAGAGATGGGGAAGATAGGGAAGCTAAATCTTCCTTAATCTCCTCCTCTCCCCCGCTCCCCCGCTCCCCTGCTC
>NZ_JAQMUA010000015.1:0-14705 GCF_028330895.1 Kamptonema animale CS-326
GCGGTAAAGTCACCGCCAAGATGGCGGCGTTACAGAATCAAGTAATACCAAATCCGATGATAAAACTATCTTTTCTTGGCGATGGGAAATCGCACTTTGACAAACAAAGTCCGCTAATGCGGACTAAAAAAAAGAAAGCAATAAAACCGGATTTGGTATAATTGCAATCTAGAAACCGTTGCGTCCCCAAACTACCATCGAAATCGAGAAGGTGAATACCACGGTAAGTCCAACCCAACCTAGTGAAAGAATATCCATAGCAGTGCTTTAAAAAAGGTACAAAATGACTTCAATTCTAGATTATATTTCACTTTGAGCCATCTATAGCATTAGCCCCGTGAACGATTCCTCAAACTTTAGCGCCGCAGAACGGTTAGAATCTCTGAAAGCAGGTTCTCTAGCGGCGTTGTCGCTGTTGTTAGCATTTGTCCTTGTGGCGATCGCGAACAATCTCATACTAGCAAAATTGGCAGCCCTAACGAGACTGCAAACCACAGCGATTGACTTAAACTTAGTAGTAAGATGTGCGATCGTATCTATTTCCGGTTTTCTCTTCGGTGTCACCTACCGCTACGCCATCCGCCGCGACACTAACCCGCAACTCAAAGCTGGTGTGGTATTAGCCTTCGGACTGGTGCGGGGATTAGCCCAGGTAGATGTAGAATTATCGGGTCATACTAGCATCTTACTTGCCAAAAATATCGGGTTTTATGCTGCGCTGGCGTTGGAAAGTATGCTGATGTTTGCGATCGCTGCCATTATTCTAGATTTTACCATCCAACGCCATTGGATCGAACCCTTCAACTCAAACTAAACTCATCAATAGTTTGATTGACAAAAAGCTGATTCCGATCTACTGCTGAGAATACCTTATTATTGGTGCGATCGCTAACAACACACTGACCAACTAATTGTGCCACATCTGCACGATGGATCATCCCAGAAATTTGATAATCCTCAGTCAAAACCCCATTACCCGTAGCAGGTTCAGACTTCAATCCCCCTGGACGAATAATAGTATAAATCAATCCACTTGCAATCAGATGCTTTTCTGCCTTTTCTTTCTCCACCAAAACAGGCCCTAAAGTTTCCAAAGCTTGAGGCGATAAAGCTACCACACTATTGCCACTACCAATAGAAGAAACTAAAATAAACTTTTGCACTCCCGCTTTTACCGCCGCATCAATTAAATTCTTATTACCCAAATAATCCGCCCTTTCCCCATCTTTTGGCAAACCACCAATCGTACTAATTACACTAGAAATAGACTCGCCGTTACTCATCGCCGCTTCGATAGCCACAGCATCTAAAGCATCGCCAATTGCTACTTTAATACCCATCGCCTCTAATTCATTGCGACTATCGGATGAACGCAAGATTGCTTTCACATTTATCTGTTTTGAGGTCAAATATTTAGCAATTTCTCGCCCAACTCCTCGACTCGCACCCGCTAAAAAAACGTAAGATTCAGCCACGATCGTTAATCCCTTTTAATCTTCAAACTTAAGACATTCTGCCACAATTAGAGTATCAAAGTCAAACCATCAAACGATATAGCAATCCTAAATGAATCGTAAATTTTTTACCCCACCCCAACCCTCCCCTTGCTAAGGGGAGGGAGTAAGAAATTCACAAATGATTTAGGATTGCTATAGATAACTAAAGCCTTCCTCCTTCTTCCTTCTTCCTTCTTCCTTCTTCCTAACTTTTCCTAGCCACCATCACCACCCAAGATTGATCGGCACAAGGCAAACCAGGGGGACGATAATAATGCTTAATAATATCAAATTCTGCTTGCTCCAAACAGGGAGCCAAAGTTTCATATTCCCAAGCTACAGTATAGCGCTTACCAGACGGTCGCACATCGTAACCGTCCCAACTTCCCCGACACATAGACATCACAATTACACCCGCAGGAACTAAAGATTTGTGAAAATCCTTTAACACCTTTACCATGCGATCGCGGGGTACATGAATGAGAGAAGCATTAGCAAAAATACCATCAAAAGTTGCCAGAGGCAAGTCCAGATTTAAAAAAGATTGTTGCCAAACTTCGCAACCAGATAACTCTTTTGCCATTTCCACAAAAGCAGGCGTAGCATCCAAACCAAATGCCGTATGTCCTTGACTTTTAAACCACACTAAATCGCGTCCTGGCCCGCAGCCTACATCCAGAATTTTACCAGGATTTTGCGGCATTGCTGCCACCAAAGCATTCCGATTTTGGGATACATCATGGTTCCAAGTCCCATCGCGGAAAGATATAGCCGTTAGCTGGTACTCTGCGATAGTAACTATCTCGCGTTCTTCCACTATTCCTCCATCACTACACTTTTCTACCAGTAAGCAAATAAGTAGTCATTTCGCCCTTACCTTTCACCTGAATTATACCACGCTCTTCAAATATATACTTATTTTGTAACAAATGATAAGTTGAAGCACTGACTTGAATTTTACCTGGAAGTCCCTGGGATTCCATGCGAGAAGCAGTATTTACTGCATCTCCCCATAGATCGTAAATAAACTTTTTAGTGCCAATTACACCAGCAACAACAGGGCCAGAATTAATCCCAATTCGGATATTTAGTGGTTTGCCACATTCCATGCTAAATCTTACTATTTCCTGCTGCATATCGAGAGCCATCTCAGCAATCGCTTCTGCATGATCTGGGTGCGGCATTGGTAGACCAGCAGCTACCATATAATTATCGCCTATCGTCTTAATTTTTTCCAAACAATACTTTTCACTCAACTCATCAAATGCTGAAAATATCTTGTTCAGCAAATCTACCAATTCTTGAGGAGAAACTCGCGATGATATTTCCGTAAATCCAACAATATCAGCAAAAAGAATCGTCACTTCTGCAAACCCATCAGCAATATTACTTTGTCCTTGCTTCAACCGTTCAGCAATCGGCGCTGGCAATATATTTAACAATAAACGCTCTGACTTTTCTTGTTCAGAACGCAATATTTCTTCGGCTTTTTTTCGCTGATGAATTTCTTGATAGACTCTATTAAACATCTGGTTAAATGCTTCCATCACCTCCCCTAGCTCATCTCTACGCTTGACAGATAAAGAGTAAAAGTCAGGTTTGATCTCATTTTTACTTAAGGCATCTCCCGCAGCAATTAAGTCATCTCTAAGCCTCAGTATCGGCGCAATTACTGTAATCCCTAATACGACCATTGTGCCAGAAGTAACAACAATAGATATAATCAAAACCAGACCAGCAATTCGGAGAGTAAAGGCGTATAATTCCCTTTGAACTGAGGTAGCATCCTGACGGACGATCAAGATATAGTTTCCTCCCAAATGGAGATTTGTCCAAGCAACATCATATCTAAAACCATCTCGGCTGCGCCTGCGTAAAATTTTAGCATTTTTGAGTTCTGAAAAAGAAATTTCTGGTGCTTCGCCTAATGTATTTATCAGTTCACCGTTAACCTTATAAATTGCTATTCCGGAAATTATATTAGAATTAGTGATAATATTTTTAACTTTTGTCCGAAAAAGATCGCGATCGGACATATCTGTTTTTGTCAAGACCACTAGGGAGTTAATACTTGCATTAGAAACTTGCTCTAGTTGCAACAAAAGCTCATCTTCTCGGCGAAAATAAGAGGGAACCAGAATAATCAGCTCAATAATAATCAGGCTAACAAATACCCAGAAAGTTACTCGCAGAGACAAGCGGGCTTTGAAGGAACCTAATAGAGTTAAAATCCGAGGCTTCATAAAATTGACTCAAACCAGTACATCGCAAAGTAATCTGCCAGTCAGCAGATAAGTAACCATCTCTCCCTTGCCTTTTACATTGATATTTCCTCGCGGTTCTAACTGATATTTATGTTTCAAAAGATTGTAGGTTGATTCTGTTACTTGGATTGCGCCTGGAATCCCATGAGATTCCATGCGGGAAGCAGTATTTACAGCATCACCCCACAGGTCATAAATGAATTTTTTAGTACCAATAACTCCCGCGATCGCAGCTCCAGTATTAATCCCAATCCGAATATTAATTTCCATATTATGCGTAGCATTAAACTTGGCAACTTCCTGCTGCATATCTAAGGCTATTTCTGCAATACTTTCAGCGTGATCGTTGCGGGGTTCGGGGAGACCGCCGACTACCATGTAAGCATCTCCAATCGTCTTGATTTTCTCCAATCCGTGCCGTCCAGTTAGCTGGTCAAATGCTGAAAAAATTTCGTTGAGCAATTTAACCAACTCTTCAGGAGATACCTGTTGAGAAAGCTTAGTAAAGCCAACTATATCAGCAAATAGAATTGTCACTTCCGCAAACCCGTCAGCAATACTACTTTGACCATTTTTCAACTTAGTAGCAATCGGTTCTGGTAAGATACTAAGCAACAAGCGGTCAGATTTTTCTTGTTCCTTAATCACCTCTTCATTTGCCTGCTGTAATTGAGCTGTGCGTTCCCTAACGCGCCTCTCTAACTCCTTGGCATCTTGACGCAATCTACGGACAGCCAACGTTAATCCAGTTATGCCTAAAACGGAGATTCCTGATAATATTAAAAAGAGGGTACGGAGACCAGTACGAGTTTGGCTAGTGGGTCGATCGAGAGGTTGAGTAATCTCTAAAATCCCCCGTACATCCCCCACCTTCCAGTCAGTTTTTGGGCTCTCTGGATGAGTGTTATGACAAGTAACGCAGCTAGGCTTCATCAAGTCTGCTTCTGCATATCGAAATGATGGTTTCCCGCGAAATTCCTCAAGACGAAAAAATTGCTCCTTCGGATGTTCTTTTAAATAATTAAGTGCCTCTCGCTCAAAATCATCTTTGGGGCCGCCTTGTTTTCGGCGTGAGGGAAAAGGATAGTCGCTATAGAGGCGGACTGACATTTCTGGATGGTTTTCACCCAACTGCTTGCCTAGTTCAATCAGGAAGGTTACGGGTACGGGAATTGCTCCTTTTTTCAAAGTATAATCGTGCGTGACGGTAATTTCCTCACGACCTGCGAGACGGCTGACGACATCGGAACTGTAAAGAGTGCGGGATTCTTTCATCGCCTCAGCATACAGCGAGGCATTTTGGAGTGCTTGGGATTTAATCAGGTTCGACGACAGGCTGGACATATTCGCCATTGCTATCGCCACGCCTACTGAGAACAAAATTGTCAGACCAAGGATAATTTGCCTGTAGAACAGGGTTTTAAAGGCGTTCCAGGTTTGAGAAGTGAACTGGCGCATGATATTCCCAAGTGAAAGGGTCGATCTTTCTCTTACTTTCCAAATATTTTTAGCTTTTCCGTGAAACTAGGCACAATTGTAACTCTTTAACTCGGCTATTAACAGTGTGGCGCTCGAATTTTGCCTTCCTCAGCTAGAATACCGATAGTCTATTTTGGAAGCAATCGTGAGTTCTGATATCAATCCCCTCTCTACAGACAACTTTATATTTCCCGGAGAAGTTTTTGCGAATACTGCTAATTTTGACAAAGGAATGCGGCAACTTTTGCCTCGGTACGATGAAATGCTAGATGTATTAGTTCGCTGTATCGCTAATACTAACCAGCGGATTTTAGAATTAGGATGCGGTACAGGCGAACTGAGTTTAAAATTGCTTCGCTGCTACCCCTCTACTCAGATAATTGCTGTAGATTACTCCCCGCGTATGCTTCAGTTTGCTAAGGCTAAAATTGAAGCAGCAGGTTTTGCAGATAGATGGGTAGGGATAGAATTGGATTTCGGCGAGTGGGCGAATAATTCTCTCGATCTCTCCTATTACCTAAAAATGGCAATTGACAATAAATTTAATGCCTGTGTTTCATCTCTGGCAATTCACCATCTCAAGGATGAGATGAAGCTTAAGTTATTCTACCGTATCCGTGAAAGTTTAATCTCTGGTGGCTGTTTTTGGAATGCTGACCCGATTCTGGCAGAATCTGCGATCGCGGCAGATATTTATCAAGCTGTACGGGAAGATTGGGCCGTTCAACAGGGAACAACGCTAACAGAAATTCGGGCTCAGATTGGAAATAGTATCCCTTATGGTTATTCTAATCCCGATCAATTGGCTACATTATCGGTACATTTAGAAATGTTGACTAAAGCAGGATTCGATCCGGTGGTAGTGCCTTGGAAATATTATGGATTAGCCGTATTTGGCGGCTGGGTGAAATAAATTTTTCCCAGGTTCATCCGAGAGGAAGATGCGATTTTTTGGCGATCGCGCTAATTCTAGAAATAGAGGACTTACGCAAAATATCTTTAACACTGCCATCTTGACGGCGTTACCTGAAGCGTGCGTAAGTCCTAAAATAGATACGATCTCCCCATCTAACTTGCAGGTTTTAGGAAATATATCGTGCTTCCCAACAAAGACAAAACAGAGAAAAGCAAACCGCCGACTGATGAGGAAGATCGGCAGGTGACAGCATCTGAATCGGAAGAAGAAATTGAGAAAAAAGCCATAGAAGAATATCAAAAACTCGGCCCAGAGAGGGATAATTCGGTGGATATTATCCAAAGGCCTTGATTCCTAACGTCTTGATTCCTATGAAAATGGGATATTGGGGAATATTGAAAAGCTAAAGACAAAAAAAATCTTGTTTTTTAACTTTTGCTTTTTAATGTTTAATTTCTAAATGTTCCCATCCTTGGTAGGCGAAATTAAACATTTCTGGATGCAGTATTTCTGCTAGAATTTCCAAAGAATCTACCAGTCTTGGCCCTGGACGGTTAAAGTAAGAATTGCCATCAGTGATGTAAACTTTTCCAGTTTGAACAGCTTGCAAAGTTTCCCATTCTGTGTATTTAAGCATTTCCTTTGCTTCTATCCGAGTGCGTTTTAAATCAAAGCCGCAAGGCATGAAAATAATCACATCTGGATTAGCCTTAACAAGAGATTCCCATTGTAACCAAGGTGAATGCTGACCTACAATCCCAAATAGAGAATTCCCTCCAGCCATTGTCACTAATTCGGGAATCCAATTACCAGCGGCCATTAATGGTTCAATCCACTCAATACAAGCCACTGTGGGAATATTGCTATTAACCTGCTTGGAAAAGGTAGAAGTAATAGCGTCAACGCGGGATTTTAATTGTTCAATTGCACTTTTTCCATCAACGCCTATGATATCAGCAACTCGCTGAATATCTGTCCAAACTTCTGCGAGTAAATTAGGCTGCAAAGAAATAATTTCAGGTTTGCTATTTACCAGCGTACTAACTGCTTGTTCTACTTCTACTAAGGAACAGGCACAAACTTCACACTGAGCTTGTGTGAGAATATAAGTAGGCTGCAATTGTTCTAGAGTTTCTATTTCTACTTTATAGACGCTGAGAGCATTTTGCAATAATTCTGTCACGCGGTTGTGAATTTCCCCGCTAGTACCTTCGGGATTAAATTTAGGTTGGGTACAAATTGGTAGCTGTTGGATTTCTGGGGGATAGTCGCATTCGTGGGAACGGCCTACAATAGAACCAGTTAATCCTAATATTTGTAAAATTTCTGTTGCACTAGGAATTAAGGATACAATTCTTAAGTCGGTCATGGTAATTGGTAATTGGTAATTGGTAATTGGTAATTGGTAATTGGTAATTGCTAATTGGTAATTGCTAATTGTGAAAAATCCTCCAGTCTCCCTCTCTCCTTATTTCTTGTATTTAATATTCCAGGTTAACTTTTACACTTTTAGTTTTTTAATGGCTTGTAAATCGTGCCAAGCTTGTATTAAATTACCTTGCATCAGCGCTGCTACACCATTTAGAACTTGAATTTCTGGTTGATTCGGGTTGAGAACTAAAGCAGTTTTTAAAGCAGATTGAGCCGCTTTAGGCTGCCAATTATAGATATGAACAAATGCAAGATAACCATAAGCATTGGAGTTTTTAGAGTCCAACTGGGTAACTCGTTGCAAAGCTGCGATCGCGCCTTCTACTTTTTGCTGTAATACTCTAGAAAATGCCACTGCATAAGCCCATTCCACATTATCGGGTTCTAGCTTCATTCTATATTCTAATGCCTGTTCTGCCTGAATGGTGTAATCCTGAATCGGATCGTACTGATTAATCCGCCCAATCCGATCAAAAACTGGTTCTAATCCTTTTATTCCTTGGGGTAAATTAACCGCCATCATCCTTAACTGAGTCACAAAATCTAACTCAGGCACGGTCGAATTAGCAAGGGATTTTTGAGTAGGTTTCGTAGATAATATCTCAAGATTCTTGGAATTTTTTACTCCTAATAACTGAGTCTGGGAATTGCTGGGAGAACGATTTTCTGTGCTTTTTCGCTCAAGTTTAATACTAGCCTTTGGTACATTTATAGAATAAGTCTTACCATTTTCTCGATTAAGATAGGTAGCTTCTAGCTGATAAGTTCCAGGCTCAATATTACCAGGAGAAAACATTGCCATTCTTTCAATTACTTTAAACCCAATAGCAAATTGCTCCGGCTTTAAAAAGCCGCGATGTAACTCTCCACTGCCTATAGCGTGATCGTGTATAAACTTTGATATAGGTATTGAAGAAGTTGTACTATTAGATTGTTGATTTCGCCAGGTAATCAGCACTAAACCAGACTGCAATTGTTCCCAAGGCCCTGACCATTCATAAGTAACGGGAATCGGTACTCCTGGCAGAGATTTATCGGGTACAATTACTCGTTCTAATTTGACTTGCAATCGCCGCTCTGCTAAAGGCTTAATCTCGATAGGTAACAAGCGTTTATGATAAAGATTTAAGCTGGTATTGTCTAGTAATAGCCAAGTTTTTTGCAATTGGAAATCTAAGCTTTTATCAATAGTTGCAACAATTGCAGCTTGAGCTTTTTTAATACGTTTGCGAATTGAACCTTGTTCGCCAGTTTTAGTTAAGAACCAAGATAGAGAGCGCACATCTTGAGGTACTTGTTCTAATTTTGTTCCTACCTGACGGCCGTAAACTTGGAAATTTTCTATGGCCCCAAAGTAGTTTAAATTGTGCTGGTTTATCTCTGGGGTTGAGGGCAAAACTCCCAAGGTTGAGCGTAAATAAGGTGCTGTTTGAATAATTTCCGAAATTACTTCTTGGTGGGGCCATTCTTTGCCCAATTTCGCTTGATATTGAGCAGCAGGACTAAGAAATTGTGTTAGAGCACTTCCTAAATTACCTCCTATTGGCCAGATGTTTAAAAACATCAGTATAATTGCTAAGCCTACCGTATAAAAACGAATTAATCGACCCCAGCGGCGCGGCCATAGTGTTAGACAGTAGGCTAAGAAAATTGATAATACTGGCAAGTATGGTAAAACATAGCGAGCATCTTTATTAATATTAAGTGAACTAATTAAATAGCCTCCCCCCCAAAAAACTGCTAGCCAAGTCAGAGAATGAAAGGTGGGCGATTGTAAGTTAGAAAGTGGAGATTTTATTTTGATAACTTTGTGTGATTTTAAATATTTAATTATATAGAGGATTAATCCTACCAAGGGAAAGAGTAACAGGGGCCAGGAAACTTGATCGGGTAGTTTATTCCAATAGTAAATCCAAGCATCTAAAGTATTGAGGCTGGGATCTCCTTCTGCAATCGCGGAGTCTATTGTTGCTCGCTTTCCCGCTGTTAGCATCAGCAACCAATTGGTTTTCGCCCAAGGGCCAAAAATGATTGCGGAAAGTAATAAACTACCTACTAGCTGAGTTAATTTAACCCAGGCGTGCTGTCGGATTGTTGCTATCCCCAGCAAAACTAGGGGAGTAAACAGAAATAGTAGGGCTGTGTGCTTTACTAAAATAGCTAAGCCAAAAGATAGCCCAAATGCGATCGCCCACAATAAAGAAAGTGGCGATTTTTGATTAGGTATTTTCCCGCTTTCCCCTGTTGCTTTCCACATTGTTAGACAATAAAAGCTCAAAGTTACAGCCGCAGTTAGGGGATAGTCGAGTAAAAATTGCAGGCGAAAGCGATAAAGTGCGGGGAAAAGTAGGGATAGTACGGCGGCCCACAGACCTACTTGGCGGTTAAATAACTGGCGACCCAAACCATAAACTGAAGCGAGTAGTATCCCGCTGAAGAGCAAGTGAACGAGGGTGGCGCGATCGCTCCCTAGACCAAAAAGATTGAGAAAGGGGACGGTTAAGATGTAAGTTAAGGGGGGAATTTTGGATGAGAGCAGCCAAAAATTTGTCCACCACTCGCCAGAAAGCCATTGGGGATGTTGTAACGCTCGCCAGTAGTTCAAGGTACCTGTCAGGTATTCTGCCTGATCCCAAGCGGGTACGGAGCGGTCTAGGGCAAACCAGAGGCGATCGCTTGCCGCAGCTATTAGCCATATAATTGCTAGGGGAAGGAGACTTCTGTACCCTTTGTCCTCGTGTTTTTCAGCCATTGTGATTTGAGATTTTAGACTCTTGATTGTAGATTACAGGCTGGCAGGTTCCTCCCCTCAAAATTTTTTGGAAAATTACTTGCCAAATTCCGATAGAGTCTGTTATTATAGTAAAGCGCGAAAAAAACGCCGGGATAGCTCAGTTGGTAGAGCAGAGGACTGAAAATCCTCGTGTCCCGGGTTCAAGTCCCGGTCCTGGCATTCCTAAACCTCTTACAGTGTAAGAGGTTTAGTTGTTTTATGGCTAGACAATCACTACTCCAATATAGGCCGTTTTGTGGTGCAGTGAGGTGCAGTTGTGGTGCAGTTGTGGTGCAAGTGATTTTCTTGGAGCAAAAAGTGTCATTCCGGGACTATGTGCGTACTAACTAACCCCGCGTAGTGTTTCCAAATAGTTTGAGGACTGTTACCCACCCATTTCGCCACTTGGGTCACGGGTACACCGGCTTCCAAGCACAAAGTGATGAATGTGTGTCTACAGTTGTAGACAACCCGGTAAGCGATCACGTTCTCGTTGAGTATGGTTGTCCACTCGCGCTCAAGAAAGTTGTGCCCGTCAACCATACAGCCTTCGACGCTGGTAAAAACTAAGGTTTCTAAATTTGGTGATTTTTTGATTGATTGCAACAAACTTTTGAGCTGAGGGTTGACTGGGAATTTCCGAATAGTGTGAGTTTTGGTGTCTTTGCGGTTCTTCTCAACTACAGCTTCAACGAAGGTGATTCTACTGAGGTCGGGGGCGATGTGCTTCCACTGCAAGCCGATGGCTTCACTCGGTCGGCATCCAGTCCAAAATAAGAATTTCACGAATGGGGCATAGTGAGGGCGATCTCGCTCGAAAGCGGTAATTATTATGTCTCGCTCGTGCTTGGTAAACGGATCGATTTTATTTTGAGTCTTCATAGCCTTGATTTTGGGCAAGTTAACGAAGGGATTGCGGCTAATTAGCTCCTCATCACAGGCCCACTGGCAACAAGCATTAATTTGCATCAAGGTTTTCTTCGCAGCTCCGACCGTCAATGTTGCAATCAGGTGCTTACGGATTTTCCGGGCATCTCTCAGCAAGTGGGTGGGTAAAGCTGCAATGTGTGCAGCTACTCGCTTGAAATCTTTGTTCAAAGTAGTTATGGATAAAGACTTAGATTTATGGGCGGTGTACTGTTCCCATAATTCCTTTAACGTGAAAGGAAACTCGTCAATTGCTTGGATCTGAGGTTGATATTTGCCAAGACTAAAATCAAAGCGTTCAAATGCAATATCAGTAGCTATGGCTTGTGCCTTCTGTTCGGCGGCGGCACGGTTGACGGGAGTATCGGAGAGATTAAGGTAGAGGCATTTTTGCTGACCTCCGAACAGGTGACGGGGGAGCCGCAGCCTCAACATCCCCCGGACAGAAGAAACAACCACAGTCCCTTTGGGGCTTTTCATCCGACCTCCGACAATCTATCAAAGGGAACAAGATGCTGTTTGTCGAGCCACTTGACTATCGCCATCGCCGCCCCTTCTAGGGTGAAATGGTAGGCAACAAATTCCACCACATCACGCTGCATCTGACCCTGGACTAGCATCTTTAGCTTTTGCCCTGGTTGCCAGTTTGGCTCAGCCGCCTGTGCGGACTTATCAATTTCGGGTATCGGCTGAGCCCTTACCACCCGAAGGCTCATCACATCAGTCCAGCTCTTAAATTCCTTGTGGCTTGAAACTATCTGATCGTTACTCCACTTGGCTTTCGCAAACCCCTTTTCAATCATTGGGCCGCAATCCTCCAATGGTTTGAAGTAGAGGCGCTGGGAATTAACCGCAAGAATTTCAGCTATCTCAACTCCGGTAGCAGAAACAATTTTGTCGCCAATTGAGAGCAATTTTGTATCTGCGATCGCCTCTGTCACAGGAGCAATATTGAACTCAAACTCAATCGAATCAGAATCATCAAATACATCAAGGACAGCACCTAACTGTGGAACGGCAGGAAAGGCATTAAGGATTTCTTTTGCTAGTTCTTCTGTCCAACTCACGTCTGGGGCAATAGCGATTAAGTGGTGGAGGAAGTCGTTCAGGCTCCCCGCGTTATCAAGAATTTGATTCTGATTTGGAAAATCGAACTGTGCCTCAATGAGGGAGACTATTCTTTTTTTTATTACCGAAAAGTCAGGTTTAGTCGCCTCTGTCACACTAACTGGCACATCGCGATCGCCTGTTTTTAAGTCTGGATTGTTTCGCTTTGTAACGTTTGATCCGTTTGATCCGTTTTGATCCGAGGTTTGATCCGCGCTCAAATCCATACGGGGTAAGGTTTGATCCGTTTGATCCGTTTGATCCGCGTTTTTTTCGTTTTTTTCTAAACCATTATTTTTTTCACGGATCAACGGATCAACCGGATCAACCGGATCAACCGGATCAACTGAGTCAACCCACTTACCCAAAGGTGTTAAACCCGCTGTTGACGGTGGTTTCGGCTTTGAAGTTAGAGTGCCGATAAAGTAAACTTTGCGCGGTCGCCCCTGTTTGACTGAGCTGATTAACGCTTCGTTGCCCAAAATCCCCAGCTCTTTCCGGCAAGTTGATAAGCCAATGTTGCAGGCTTCAGCCAGATCCTCAGCCTCAAATCCAATCCCAGAATGTTTTGATAAGTGTCTTAGAATCGCCTGCTGTGTTGGAGTAAAACCACTTTCGATGGAATCATCGGCGGCGACCCTGCCCGCAATTGTCCACGTCCAGGTCTGATCGGAATATTCAAGGACGTATCGACCCGGTGCTCTAACCCTGGTTTTCTGGATATCCAAGAACAAGGGGCCGGCTGGGGCATTCTTGTTTACCCGTTCCAGCTTCCAAACCTGATCCGCCGCGTTGAAGATTGCGGTTGAGCCTCGGCATTCGCCGGCTCTGTTGCTGTGGTGGAGAACTAGGAATGAGCAATTGAATTCTTCGGCGATCGCCCGGAACCGTACCAACGGTCTAGCAAATTCTTGATCGTTTTCACTGAAGGTTGCTTTAGAGCTAACAGTTGTAAGACTATCAACCACGACCAAAATTTTAGAGTACGGGTG
This sequence comes from Kamptonema animale CS-326, assembly GCF_028330895.1. Taxonomy (NCBI): domain Bacteria; kingdom Bacillati; phylum Cyanobacteriota; class Cyanophyceae; order Oscillatoriales; family Microcoleaceae; genus Kamptonema; species Kamptonema animale. Next base: position 13,386 of record NZ_JAQMUA010000015.1, read on the forward strand.
TAACTCTCTAAACTCATTCAGCATGGCTTTGAGCTTCCCATACTGATTGATATTCCAGTTGTCATTAATTCTGAACCTAGCGCGGACTTCCTCTGACTCGTCCAAATAGCCCTGCTCGTCAATCATTTTAATGTTGACTACCACGCCCTGGTCTGTTTCTATAAATAGGACACAGCACGGCTCGTCAACGTCGTAGCCACTCCAGCTTTTTCCAGCGATTAGCGACCTGCAAATTGAGCTGACTAATCGCGTTTTGCCAACGCCGCCGGCCGCGTGAAGCACGGTTACGACTTTATTAGGAATCCATCCCCTGATTAGCCAGTCAGCACTACTGTTGGCGAATTTGTCAAAATATTCTGTCAACCCATAGGTGATTTTTTCCCCTTTTCTGTGGCGACTGTCTAAGAATTTAGCGTGGAAATCTAAAAGCTCTTTTGTTGACCGAAAGCCCCATTCTTTGGCCAACCTTCTCATTTCCCAGTCTTGATAAGCTGAATTCTCGTTAGACTCAATCTTGTCAAGCTCTTTGCACAGCGCGTTGAATCTAATTTCCGACTCGTTTGTGATAACCCCATCTTCTTTGACTACGAGCGACTCAAGTGCTTCTATCTCCGCCTTAAACCGACCTAAGAAATCATCAAGAGGTTCGTTTTGCTCGGCACTTACTAATAATCTATTGGCGGCCTCTATGCCAGATCGACAAACGAATTTATCACGGACTAAATAAGCATATTGGTCAATATTGACTGCTGAGACGGTGCGTTCGCATACCTGTGCAATTTTTGCCTGCCCCCCAACAGTCTCTAGCAGGTTGTTGTCTGCTAGCCAAAAAGTAACGCTCCTGAAATCTATTTGTTTGTCCTGAGCATGAAGCTCAAGGGCTGCCTTGTAGATTAGTTGATGGGCAGTCATTAAAAAATAGTCAGGCTCCAGTATCTCTATAACCCTCTCCATTGCATTAGGGTCAATTAAGATGCCGCCAATTATTGCCTCTTCTGCTTCGAGATTGCAGGGGGTAGAATAAGTACTCCCGCTATAGAATCTGGGCGGTTTTTGTGGTAGAATAGCTATCATAAAGCTCCTAAATCTTTTGCTGGTAAAGCCGAGTCACCCTCGGCTTTTTGCTGTTCGATCAAAATGGAATGGGGTCAAACTCTGGGTCTTCGTCTATCTGTTGGGTAATACCAATTTTAAATGAAGTTGCATAGAATAGAGATACTGTTTAGGGATCGTTAACTATGGCACGCCAACTGATACTGGCGATCGCAGAAAGCCCAGAAATTCTGGAGCAACAACTCAAAAATAGCCGCACCGCCAGCC